>CAJKNC010000007.1 GCA_905201175.1 uncultured Succinatimonas sp. | reverse complement strand
AAATTCTGTTAGTATGACCTAGAAACTTAAGTGATCAATTTCTGGGGCCATACTACTTTTGCCCTCTTTTTTTATTAAAAGGTGATTCAGAAATTGTTACTTGAGCTCCATCAGGACCAACTTCTTTTATTTCACCTAATAACCAAGCTTTTTCACCGCAAGCTTGTAAGGTTTCGATTGTTTTTTGAACATCTTCTTTTGCGATTACAGCGATCATACCGACACCGCAGTTAAAGGTGCGGTACATCTCATGGCGAGAAACTCCGCCATTGTACTGCAGCCAAGAGAAAATCTCAGGCCATTCCCAGGACGAGCCGTCACAGGCAGCGCAGGTGCCTTTTGGCAATACGCGAGGGATATTTTCCCAGAAACCACCGCCAGTTATATGAGCTAAAGCGTGGACGTTAACCTCTTTGATAAGCTTTAAGATGCTCTTTACATAAATCTTAGTAGGCTGCAATAATGCATCAGCTAATAAAGTACCGGAAGGCAAACGATCGGATAAAGGTTTTGCACTAACTTCCTTTAAAATGCGGCGAATTAAAGAGTAGCCGTTAGAATGAGGGCCTGAAGATCCGATAGCTATAATGGCATTACCAACCTTAACAGCTGAGCCGTCAATAATTTTCGGCTCGTCGACTACGCCGACGCTGAAACCAGCTAAATCATAATCTCCAACTTCATACATACCAGGCATTTCAGCGGTTTCGCCACCGACTAAGGCACAGCCAGCTAATTCGCAGCCATAAGCAATGCCAGTAACTACCTCTGTGGCAACATTAACATTGAGCTTGCCAGTACCGTAGTAATCTAAGAATAATAAAGGTTCAGCGCCTTGAACGATTAAATCGTTAACGCACATGGCAACTAGGTCTTGACCTACTGTGCTGTGACGATTTAGATCAATGGCCAAACGCAATTTAGTGCCGACGCCGTCGGTACCGGTAACTAATACAGGGTGTTCATAACCTGCAGGAATTCTAGTAAGGGCGCCAAAGCCGCCTAAGCCACCAATAACTTCTGGGCGGTTAGTGCGTTTTACCGGAGCTTTGATGCGTTCTACAAGTTCTTCACCGGCATCAATATCTACACCGGCATCTTTATAGGTTAAATTGGCCATGACTGTCTCCAGAAAAAAATATGCTCATAATTTTACAAGATTGTAAGCCTTAGTTCCATAAATTTATCAAAAAAAGATTAGCGTTTAGAGGCTTGCCTTATAACATAGAACGTAAATTTATTATTTAAGATCTATGGCGGTATATTCATGTTTTGTTTTTCTAGACAATATTTTTTTTAATAAGATTTGTGGCAAAAGATTTATTTGTGTTTTGTTGCAAATTTGAAGCTGATTTCAGCAAATTTTAACGGCTGTGAGTGTGGTAAAATCAGCTTAAGGATAAAAGATTAGCTTGAAAGATAGCTTCTGTGATTCTTATAAGAACATGCAGAAAATATGATTTCAGGTATCAAAACTATAAGGCAGCTTATGAAAAGCAAAATATTTTTAACCTTGTTGTTCACATGGATCTTCGGAACCTCTATAGCATGCGCTAAGAGCCCTTTAATATTTCAAGAGAATTTAATTGCAGGAGTTGATGAAGCTTTTAAAAGTGCCTTTGATAAGGCTGTATCTTCTATAGCTCCTGGAGAAAAATTAGATATAAGCATTGATGATATGTACGTATCTTGTCAAAGCGTCAGTATTGATAATGACAAGCTATCAGTAGCTTTCGATGCGGATAAAGTAAAACAAATTTTAAATTCTCAGGGAATTTCTTCATGGGAGGGAATGTCTGAGCCGGTTTTAATGTGGTTAAGTGACGGCAAAACAATATTTGGTGCAGATAATGACAATGCCTTAGTAAAAGACCTTTTGGAAAAGGCAGAGCAAAAGCGCTATAAGATTATGCTGCCTTTAATGGATTTAGATGATATTCAGGCAGTATCTTCAGAAGCTATTTTAAATCATGATGTAATTACGTTGGCAAAAGCTTCAGATAGATATGGATGCAGTTTCTTTATCGTGGGACTTTTGAGTCAAGATGAAGCTGGCTTACCGCAGATTAAATGGGAAGTTTTAGATAATAAAGCTAAATCTTTAGATGGAGCAGTTTCAAAAGGAGAAAATATCTCTAAGGATATGGCTGCCGGCATTGCCGATATCCTTATGAAGAATACGCAAAATTCTGAAGCTGTAGCAGCTTCAGATGATTATTTTGTTTTGGGAGCAGGTCCTGATTTTGTAAGAATTTTAATAACCAATGTCCAAAATGTAGCAGATTACGACAAAATTGTTGATATTTTGGTTACATATGGGTATTCGGCTAATAGTCCAATTGTAGCCCGTACGGGAGAAGGCATTATTTTAGAAATAAAAACAGGAGCTAGCGTAGATATTTTAGATGGAACCTTAGCTCATGGAGGCGATTTTACTAAGATTGCTTCCTGGACTTATAGCTTCAATAAATCAGCAGGTGCTGTTAGTGCAGGGCGTAGCAGTATTGGCAAGGGGAGTGCTGATTTGATTCGTTCCACCATAGAGATAAAAGAGGCGGATATAGGCGCTGTTGATAAATAACAAGGAGAACCTGTGAGCGATATTCATGAGCCCTACCAGGAAACATTACCTTTTCAGCTTTTTGATAGGGGAGATTTTAATACTTATGTTGTCGGTTCTAATGAGGCGGCAGTAAGAGTGCTCAAACAGGCTCTAGAACAAGATGCTCATGAATTTTATTATGTGTTTGGCCCCCATGGCTGCGGTAAAACTCATCTTTTAAATGCGCTTTATCGCAGCCTGAGAAATCCTGCCTTGCAGTGTTTTTATCTTGATTTACATTTAGGCATGATGTTAAGCCCGCAGCTTTTAGATATTAAGCTGCCTCAATTCATAATTATTGATAATGCTGATGCAGCAGCAGGCGATAGTGATTGGGAATTAGCCTTATTTGATTTATTTAATCGCTGGTATGATAAGCGCTCAGGTACTTTGATTATGAGCGCTTCTAGTTCTTACGATAAAATTTCTTATGAAAGAGCTGATTTAAATACCCGTTTAGGTTCAGGGGTATCTTTGCCTTTAAATTATCTAGATGAAAATCAATGTGTCGAAGCTTTAAAAAAACGAGCTAACGGCAGAGCTTTTTCTATGCCTGATGCAACAGCAGCTTTTTTAGTCAGGCATTTTAATCGTGATATGAATAATCTAGTTAAGCTTCTGGATATTTTAGATAGAGCGCAGTTTTCGCAGCGCCATCAGTTAACCATTCCTTTTGTTAAGAAGGTTTTGAAAATGTAGCTAAAATTTTTTAACGTCATTGCGAGCTGATTTGTTCGTCAAAGGCACGTTGATCGCTAAGTTTTGCCATTTTAGCTCTGACTATTTCACGCTCATTTCCTAAGCAAACATTTAAAGCTTCACTATACATTCCTAAGGCGCGGCTGTAATTTGCTTGCAAGCCGTATACTTTTGCGCCGCTTTGCAAAGCTTGGCATTTTTGATTTGTTAATCTGTATGCATCAGTAAGCAGACTGTTTATAAGATAATTATCAGGATTATCTTGCAAAAACTCTGTCAATATGGGTATAGCTTTTGAAGCTTGATGACTTTCATTAAGCGCATTAGCTAAATTTGCTACTACAGCCTCATTATTAGGTCTTTTTTTGTATATTGCATTTAAACGGCTGGCAGCTTGAGCGTAATTATGCGTTTTTAAATCTATATCTGTTTTTAAATCAACAACAAAAATATTATTAGGCAGGTTTAATTGGCTTAAGTATTCTGCTGCTTTAGGATACTCAGAAAGTTCATATGAGATCAAAGCTAGGGCGTAAAGCCTGTAAATGCGATTGATTTTTTCAGGGGCTACATTTAAACGCTCCTGCAGAGCTTTAAGATCGTAATTCATATACCGTACGTCTACTCGCGCTTTAGCAAGCATAAAGTCTTGATTTTTTGAGTTAGGACGTTCAGGATAATTTCTGGCGCGATTTATAGCTTCAGAAGTACGAATTTCTGAAAGCGGATGGTCAATTAGCATGGAGAATGCAGGATTTATATTTCCCTGCATAGCCGTAAGCTTTTTAAATAGATCGCTCATGCCGTACGGATTATATCCTGCTTTATATAATAATTCGATGCCAAGACGGTCAGCTTCATATTCGTTGTCTCTGGTAAAGTTGATATTAGCTTGAGAATTCGCTCCGATAGTGGTTGATAAGGCAGCCATGCCTATCATAGGATTTAAAATAGACATAGCCACGGCACCTATCATAGAAGCAATAGTCAGAGGCTGTCTGTCTATTTGCTCTTCAATAAAGCGAGCTATGTGTCTTTGGGTTACGTGAGAAATTTCATGGGCTAATACAGATGCAAATTCATCCTCAGTATCAGAGTAGTGAAATAGGCCTGTATATACCTGAACTTTACCGCCTAAGAAGGCGGAAGCATTTAGCTCCTTATTATTGACAATGAAAAATTCAAAAGGAAAATTAACGTTGTTAGCTTGCATAACAAGCCTATTACCGACATAGTTAAGATATTCATTTAAGACTGGATCATAGGCAATATTTAAATTTGAGCGAGCTAAGCGCATAAAATATTCTCCTACCATTTTTTCTCTTTGAATGGTAATGCCCCGAGACCCTGAAAAGCCAAAATCAGGCAGATTAAAATCTTGTGCGCAAGCGTAAGTGCTTATAAGTATTAAAGTCGATAATAGATAAGCTTTGAGAGATTTTATAATCATCTATATCCTTGATTAAGAGCACATAAAAAGTTTTTGTTAATTAAGATTAGAATAATTTTGTATATACTTCTTTGCAAGGATTATAGTTATAAATAAAGATTAAAAATAAAAAATTTGGAAAATAGTAAATGTTTGTTTTATTAAAACGCTGGTATTGGCGGCATTTTTCTCAGCCGGGAACAATTGAATTTGCTTTAGTTTTATTAGGAGCGTTTTTAATTGTTTATTATTTTATGTGGCTGGTTGGTCCGATTGTTATAGCTCTATGCTTATCTTACTGTTTAGACTGGGCGGTAAGATGGAGTATCAACCGTTTTAAAATTTCTCGTTTTTGTGCTTCGAGCATAGTAATGATTTTGTTTGTAGGCTTTTGTGTCGGCTTATTGTTATTTGTAGCCCCAAAGATTTTACAGCAAGGCAGCCAGTTCTATCAGAAAGTTCAGGAGTTCAGTCAAAATGCTACAGATAGCGCTGATGTTTCTGAGGAAAATATCGATGAATTAGTAGCTACAAGCATTTATGAGCTTATAGCTAAAATGCCAGAGCCTTTAAGCAGCATGGTTACTAGGGATGAGATTGAGATTGCAGTCAATGATGCGCGTGCTTCTATAATGAAGAATTTGACGGTGATAATAAAAACTCAGATCATGCCTTCAGTTATGAATGCAGCAACTTGGCTAATGTATATTGTTATAGTCCCGATCTTTATGTTCCTGATGTTAGCTAATAAATATGTATTGCAAAGACGCTTGCGAACCTATATTTTGCCTAATAATCAAGAACTAATTTCTGTATTCTGGCCGCGGATCAACGCGCAAATCGAAGGATATATTCGAGGAAAGCTTATCCATATTTTTGTTATTACTATAGTAAATACTCTAGCGTTTTTGGTTTTTGATTTAAATTTCTCTTTCCTGTTAGGTTTAGGCGTGGGGTTATCGGTAGTTATCCCTTATGTCGGTGCGGCCATTATTACTTTACCGATTGTCCTTATAGGATTAGTTCAGTTTGGCTTCAGCTCGACTTTTTTATATCTGATGATCGTTTATATTGTAATTCAGATTTTAGATAGTAATGTCTTAACTCCATTTTTATTTTCGAAAGCTATGAACCTTGACGCTTTTTCAATCTTAGCTGCAATTATGATTTTTGGCGGATTAT
Organism: uncultured Succinatimonas sp.; assembly: GCA_905201175.1. Classification (GTDB taxonomy): domain Bacteria; phylum Pseudomonadota; class Gammaproteobacteria; order Enterobacterales; family Succinivibrionaceae; genus Succinivibrio. The sequence continues at coordinate 25,078 of CAJKNC010000007.1, read as the reverse complement.
GGGGATTTTGGGGGGTATTTTTTTCTATTCCTTTGGCGACTTTTATAAGTACCTTAATTGTATATTGGCCCAATGCAGATAAGGATGAGCCAAGAAAAGCTTTGGGAAATTACGAAAAGGATAATGTATTTTCCGATGAGAAAAAAGAAAATTAGCTGCAGTGTTAATGTTTTTTGCATGTAAAATATAAAAAGGCCAAGTAAATTTTGGCCTTTTTATTTTAGGATGCTTTTGAGAAGCTGCTGTTTATTTAGTACATTAAAGTATACAGCTTGCGCCTAAAAGTCTTTTGTAAGGGATTACCGTTTAAGGTATTTAAAATATCTAAGAACGTCTTCTTAATCTCATTATTGTTAAGATCTTTCTTGAGAACCTCAAAGAGCATATTCAATGCCTCTTCATAGCGGCCGCCTTCAGATAAAGAAATGGCTAATTGATTTAAAATAGTCATGTCATCGGGGTGCTCTGCATAAGCCTTTTGCAAGTCTCTAATTTGAGGCGAGTCTGCAGCTTGCTCAGCTAAGGTCAAAGAAGAGATGAGATCTTTATATTCTTGAGAAGATTGCTCTTCTCTGCCGGCATTATCTAAAAGTTCATGAGCACGTTTTAGATCCTTAGTTTTAATGCATAATCTTGCAAGGATAAATTTGAGATCATTTCTTTTAGGAGCTTCTGTAAATGCTTCGTTAGCTTTGATAATAGCTTCAGAAAGGTTATTTTGCGCTTCAGCCTCTAAGGCCTCGCGCATGAGATTATCTGCTTTTGAAGGAAGATATTTTGCGGTAAGTTCCGTAATCTTAGCTGCGATATCGTCGCCTTGTAAGGCATCAACAGGCTGAGATTTCTTAAGTACGACTAAAGTCGGAACTGAGCGTAGACCTAATCGCATAGCTATATCTTGACCAACCTCAGTTGTTACGTCAGCTTCGGCTAATGAAATATAGTCATTGCTCTCTGGTACATTTGCTTTTACAGCAGCAGTTGCAGCCTGACATTCAGGAGCGTTAGCGAAGAAGTAAACGAAAACAGCTTTATTTTCAGAAGCTTTAACTAATAGATCTTGGACATTATTTTTATCAAGGAGCATATTTTAATCCTTAAAGCGATTTAAATCTTGCATTGCACGGATCAGATTTTTTAAATTTGGTCTTATTTTTAAACGATGTTCATCATCTTCAATAAAGGCTGAACCGTTATCATCGTATACGGTTACAGCATCTTTGGAGACAAGAAGTAATTTATTTCCATTGGTCGTGACGAAAAAATCACGGATCTGATTACTATCGCCGATACTAGTACCTAATGAATAGGTAGCGCTTTGGTTGCTGATTCCTAATACCTTACGACCAATAGTTGCAGGTATATCAAATGCGGAAGTTAGCATCTCTACCTTATCTCCATTAAGATCTCCATTTGGCCAATATATTAGTAATGGCACATGCAGAGCCCGACGATTGTAAATATTATCACTATTTTCAAGTTTTGGATTGCCTATAGCAGAGGTAAGAATAATTAACGTATTGTCTAATCTTCCGGTTTCTTTTAATGTTTGTATAAAGCTAGGCAATAGACTGTCAATATTTTTAAGATTTTTTTGTCTTTCCTTATCTGAAAGGTTGTCATTGACTAAATTATTAAGACTTATTCTTAAAGCGAAGTAACGTTTTTTATGAATGTCTTTTATATATTCGCAAGCTTTAGTAATTACCTCGTCGTCATTATTAAGAATATCAATATTGTTATTTCTAAAGCCGTTGAATTCTGAAGAATTATGAAGCTGTTTATCTGAAAGCAAGCGCACGAGATATTCCTGGCGATGCATTTCATCAACAACTATCGGAGCCATGCGTTTTGAAAAAGCAGCTGCACGATATTGAATAGGAATTCCATAGCTTAAGGCAAAAATATTGTCGTCTAAATTATTATAAGGCAGATAATAATTTTCAAAGCTTTGGGATTTTTCTTTGAGTTTATAGATATTGGGCATGGTGCTTTCATCTATATCAGAGTAGGAAATTCCGTTTATATAGATGATTACAACACTGCGCTTAGGCAGCGTTTCATCAATATTGATAGGTTCTAAAGGATAGTTAAGGGCAATGTCGACAGTCTGCTTATCAGAGTCATGATTAGCTTTTATCCAGCCGTGATTAGATAAAAAAGACTTAGCTGTCATGGGATAATGAGCAGGAAATACTGGCCGCAAGATATTTATGGCTTCATGGCGGGTAGCATCTGCCCAAATGTGGATGCTGTGCGAGGTTATAAAGGCCATAGTTAGAAAAACGGCAACGAATGCGGGAAAGTGATTGTTGCGCAGCTTGCTTCTATATATTTCTCTTGTTGAAAGCTTGTCAAATAAGATTTCAAGGGCAATTATAAGAGGTACAGCAATCCACAAAAAATTATAGTTGAGGCCGGTTTTAAAATCCAAATCTCCAAAAATCAGGCTCAAGACAATAAAAGATATGTGTACGCGAGCTGATAAAAACATCTTAGCATCAACAAGCAGCACTGTGAATGCTATGACGGCTATGATAATTGATAGCCATTTATATAAATGGTAATTGCCTATAAATGATAGAGGAAAGAGAATAATAAGGTAGATCAAAAAAGCTAAAAAACTCATTTGACCTAGCCAGGTGATAATTAGATAAAAAAAAGAAATAAAGCTGTCTGTATGCGGGGCTGCATAAACATAAACGCTGCCAATTAAAATAGATAGCAGAATATTTAAAAATAAAAAATGATGTCCCCAGCTATTACTGCGGGAAACCTGTTCTTTATAGGAAAAAACATTTAAGATTTTTATCTTTGGTTGCATGCCACCCACCTTAGAATCATTTTAGCAAAAAAATTGCATGGCTAAAATTATATGTATTTAAGGCAATATATAGATGTATTGATATATCATTTTCAATGAAATGAATTATCTTCCTTTATACTTCATTAATTTTAAGATTTATATAAGTATCTGTTTTAAATTTTTAATTCTTACAATATATAAATAGTATTGCATTAGGTCAAATCATGCGGAGATTGCGTTATTTGCTTTAAGTTAAATTTTTTAATTAGGCACAATTTAGCTTAGTAAAGAACGGGAGAATTAGATATGAACGATCTTCTAAGTGCAATGCCTATTATTGTAAGTAATTATGCGAAGCTTTTTGGCGTTAAGGTCAGAATGCTGGGTTCCATGGCTTATACTAACGGCTCAATAATTACTATTCCAAGATTAGATCTCAATGATAATTTAAGTGCTCGCATAGCGTATGGATATTTAGCTCATGAAGCTGCTCATATACGTTATACCAATTTTAAATGTGTTCGAGGAATGCATAAGAATTTTTCTCTTTTTGCGATTTTTAATATTCTCGAAGACGCTCGAATTGAAAAAATCATCAGTCGAGAATTTATTGGTGTTTATGAAAATTTAGAGCTGATTTTGCTCAAATCTGAGGATTTATGGCAGCAGTTTATAAAAGATATGCCCAAATTTTCAACATTGAGAATTCTTTTGTGTGCCATGCTGTATTTTGCTTATGTAAAATGTCAGGGCTTTAAAAGCCAACGCTCTAAATGTATTGTGACGCTCAGATATTTGCGTATGCGCTGCAGCCATCATTTCCTTAATCAATTTTTTAAAAAAGTAAAAAAAATTGTAATAGCTAAGAATTCTGAAGATGTTGCCAAATTAGCAATTGAAATTTATAACTTTATACAAAGCAATGCTTCAAGTCTTACAAGGCAAGGAGCAGAGCCCCCAAAAAAAGAAGCTGCAGAATACAATAAGCAAATTTTTTTAAACTCAAAACCGTCAGTCTTTGAATTTTTAGAGGATGAGGTCGAGCGCGATGAATCTAAGCTATGGCCTAAACGTGGGGCAGATAAGATTTTAGCTGCAATGATTCCTCAAAATATGACTATTAAAGACGATATGGGAATGATTACTCCCGGTATATGTTCTAACGGCAGGGAAAATTTTATAGATTCTATTCAGGATACATTTGCGCTAAGACATACTTTGTCACAAAGAGCTCGTGCTTGGTGTGAATCTTTTAGCATGCAGACTCAAAAAGGAGCAAGAATCAATGTTGTTAGAGCGGCTAATATTTGTGCTGGGGAAACGCGTATTTTTAAAGATAAAATTTTATATGATGATTATTCGACATCTATTCATGTATTAGTAGATGCTTCAGGATCGATGCTGTTTAGTGATGATCCTAATGGTAAGAACCGCAATGAAGAGGCTTGCCAGGCAGCTTTAATGCTTGCGTTAGCGCTAGAGCGAATTGATGGGATTAAAACGATGGTAACTTTTTTCCCTGGAGAAAATGGAGAGTTCGATGTAGCTTTATTTGCCAATGAGCTGGCATCTAATGTGGCAAGACGATTTGATCAGACTGCTCGGGGCTCAACTCCTTTAGCTCAAGCTTTATGGTATGCGGCATCTTGCGTTAATCATCTGCAGTGTAAGCGTAATATTATTTTTGTGCTGACAGATGGAGTCCCTGATAGCATTTTACAGACGCAGGCTGCGCTTAAATATATTGATGCTCAGGGGATTGAGACTTATGGTATAGGGATTAAATCCGATTTTATTCAAAAATTGATCAAGAAAAGCGCGGTCATCAACTCTGTATCAGATTTAAAGGCGGTAATGTTAAAGCTTTTTTCAGATTTATTTAAAATCCGGAAATGATTCGGCTCTTTAAGGCAAAACTGAGAAAAGCCTGCAAAAAATGCTAAAATATGCGGCAGTTTTTTGCGAGGATATATTAAATTGCTACGCAGTGATTTTAATTTTAATTTACCTGAGAATTTAATTGCCGCTTATCCTAGTGCTGAGCGCACAGGCTGCCGCATGTTATGCCTTGATGGTAAATCAGGGGAAATTTTAGATAGACATTTTTATGATCTTAAAAATTTTTTAAATCCTGGTGATCTGTTAGTATTTAATGATACTAAGGTTATTCCGGCTCGTCTTTATGGAAAAAAAGAAACTGGTGGAGCTATTGAGCTTTTAATCGAACGAATTACTTCTCAAAGTTCGGCTTTAACCCATATTCGTGCCAGTAAAGCCCCTAAAAGCGGAAATATTTTAAACATCGATGGCGGCAAGAGCTTAAAGGTTACTGGCCGTCAAGGCGATTTATTCATGGTAGAGACTGTCGACGGAAGTTCGCTTTTAGACATTCTATATGATTGCGGTCATATACCATTGCCTCCATATATTGATAGGCCGGATGAGCCTTTAGATAAGGATCGCTATCAAACAGTTTATTCAAAGCATCCTGGTGCAGTTGCAGCTCCTACAGCCGGCTTGCATTTTGATGAAAAGCAATTGGCTGATTTAAAAGAATACGGCGTTAATATGGCTTTTGTGACTCTGCATGTGGGTGCAGGAACTTTTCAGCCTGTACGCGAGGATGATATTACAGAACATCACATGCACAGTGAATTTGTGCATCTTTCAAAGGAAGTTGCTGATGCCGTAATTGCTACCCATAAAGCAGGCAAGCGAGTGATTGCAGTAGGAACTACAGCCGTAAGATCTTTAGAGAGCGCCGCACAAGCGGCAGCGGCAGAGGGGGCTGCAGAGGAGATTATTCCTTTTGCTAAAGATACCTCTATCTTTATTTACCCTGGATATAAGTATCATGTTATTGATGCTTTAATTACTAATTTCCACCTGCCTGAGTCAACTTTAATAATGTTAGTTAGTGCTTTTGCCGGCTATAATGAGACTATGAAAGCTTATGAGCATGCAGTGCAGTCTCAATATCATTTCTTTAGCTACGGCGACTGTATGTTTATTACCAAAAATCCTCAGGCCTCGTTGCCCCCTTCTTGCAAGAATAATTAGTTAAGAAGGGCATATATAAATATGCAGAGCGAAGCTGCTCTGCATTGTACATTCTAAAAAATATAGCAATATCTAAAAGAAAAAGCCTTTATTTTTGAAGTTTTCGCGGAGAATTTATGAAATTTGAAGTACAAAAACGTGACGGTAAAGCGCGTTTAGGCCAGATGGTCTTTGAGCGCGGTATTGTCCGCACCCCAGCCTTCATGCCTGTAGGTACTTTAGGTACAGTTAAAGGTATGACTCCTGAAGATGTATCTGAAATAGGAGCAGATATTCTTTTAGGCAATACTTTCCATTTATGGCTGCGTCCTGGTACTGATGTAGTTAAAGCTCACGGGGATCTTCATGATTTTATGAATTGGCATAAGCCTATTTTGACAGATTCTGGAGGTTTTCAGGTTTTTTCTTTAGCAGAGATCCGCAAAGTAACTGAAGAAGGAGTGCATTTTCGTAATCCAATTTCAGGAAGCAAGTTATTTTTATCTCCAGAAGTATCAATGCAGATTCAATATGATCTAGGCTCAGATATTGTAATGCAGTTTGACGAATGTATTGCATTGCCTGCAGAAACCTCTGAGATGCGCCGTGCAATGGAGCTTTCTTTACGCTGGGCACGCCGCTGTAAAAATCATTTTGAGTTTTTAGGCAATAAAAATTCATTGTTTGGCATTATTCAGGGCGGTACTGATGAAGCTTTGCGTGAGGCTTCATTAAAGGGATTAAAGGATATTGGCTTTGACGGCTATGCTATTGGAGGTTTAGCTGTAGGTGAGCCTAAAGAGGTTATGTACAAAGCTTTAGGACATATAGCTCCTAAAATGCCGGAAGATTGTCCGCGATATTTAATGGGGGTTGGTACTCCTGCGGATATTCTTCAGGGAGTTCTGAATGGTGTGGATATGTTTGATTGCGTTATGCCGTCACGCAATGCTCGTAATGCTCATTTATTTACCTCAAGAGGTGTAATAAGACTTAGGAATGAGCAATACAAATATGACACTACACCTTTAGATCCAAATTGCAATTGCTATACCTGCCGTAATTATTCAAAGGCTTATTTGCGGCACTTAGATAAATGCAAGGAAGTTTTGGGCGTACATTTGAATACCATTCATAATCTGTATTTCTATGAACATTTTATGCAGCAGATTCGTGACGCGATTGCAAACGGGAATTTAAAAGAGTTTGCTGAGGAATTTTATGCTGTGTGGGGCAGACCTCCTGTTGAAACAAATGTTTAAGATTGTGATGCAATAACCATTTTGTGGTATATTTACTACTTTAGAATTGGCTGATTTTTTTGCCATTTCATGAATAATCAGGCGAACTGCCATTTTTGACAGAAATATAAATAATACGGGAATTTTTTATGAATATTATACCCACCGCATTTGCCGCCGATGCCGCTCCTCAAGCTGGCGGTGATATGAGCATGATCATTGTTTTAACTGTATGTATGGTTGCTGTTTATTTCTTTATCATGCGTCCAAATTCAAAAAAACGCAAAGAAATGCAGAAGCTTTTAGATAATCTCGCTGTAGGAGACGAGGTTTTAACTAATGGTGGTATTGCTGGCCGTATCGTTAAGCTACCTGATAATAAAGAATACGTACTAATGGATGTTGCTTCTGGCGTTGTAATGCAAATGAAGCGCAATTATATTGTGGCAGTTTTACCTAAGGGCACTATTGAGCCTGTTTCTGTCGAAAAACTCAAAAAATAATTCTTACTAAGCACGGCCACATTAGTGGTCGTGACTATCTTTTAGGACCCTCATCGTGATAAACAAGTTTCCTTGGTGGAAGAACCTACTGATTTTTTTAGTCATTGCGGTGGGTTTTTTCTATGCTATTCCTAATTTGTATGGAGAAGATCCTGCTTTACAGATCTCGGGCACTCACGGCATGGAAATTGATGCCGATACTCAGACTAAAATTCAAAAAGAGCTTGAATCTAAGAGTATTGAAGGTGCTTATGATTTAGAAAATGGTCAATTGCTGATCCGTTTTTCTTCAACTGAAATGCAATTAGCAGCTCGCGAAATAGTTACCAAAGCCTTAGGCGACAATTATATTGTGGCATTGAATTTAGCTCCGGCTACTCCTGCTTGGATGCGTTCATTGGGTATGCATCCTTTGAAGCTGGGCCTTGATTTGCGCGGCGGCGTCCATTTCTTGATGGAAGTCGATATGGATGAGGCAATGAAGAAAATGCGCTCTCAGCTAGTCAATGACTTCCGTGCTGAATTGCGTAATCATGATATACGTCTTTCAGGCGCTAGAGCTGAAGGAGATCATGTTATCATCGAATTCCGTGATGATGCCTCTCGTAAAGCTGCCGAGGATTTGTTATCTGCAAATCATAAGGACTTTGTCATAAAAAGCGTCGATCAGGATGGCAAATTCCGTTTGATGGCAACCATGACACCTGGCAAGATTTCTCAGATACGTACTAATGCAGTTGAGCAAAACATCAATATTATTCGCAACCGTGTTAATGAGTTAGGCGTAGCTGAGCCGTTGGTGCAGCGTCAAGGTGCAGATCGTGTAGTTGTTGAGCTTCCAGGCATTCAGGATACTGCCAGAGCAAAGGAAATTTTAGGTGCTACTGCAACGCTAGAATTCAGATTGGTTGACAGCAATGCTGATGTTGTAGCGGCAGCTTCAGGCCATATTCCGGCAGGCTCTGAACTTTTATATGATGCTAAAGGATATCCAGTTGTAGTTAAAAAGCAGGTAATTTTAACTGGTGATCATATTGTTGATGCAAATTCCAGTACCGATGAGAATGGTCGCCCGCAGGTAAATATATCCCTAGATTCTCGCGGCGGAACCATCATGTCTAATTTTACTAAGGACAATGTTGGTAAGCCTATGGCTACTAACTTTATTGAGTATAAAGTTATACCTGATGAGGATCCGAATGCACCTAAACCTGGAGATAAGAATTACAAGCCTAAGTTTAAGAAAGTTGAACAGGTTATTAACGTAGCAACTATTCAGACTCGTTTGGGCAGCAGCTTCCGTATTACTGGTATTGATAGCGCTAAAGAAGCTCATAATTTAGCTTTATTATTGCGTGCAGGTGCGTTAATAGCTCCAATTCAAATTGTGGAAGAGCGCACTATTGGCCCGTCTTTAGGTCAGCAGAATATTGATAATGGCATGAAAGCTATGGTCTACGGTTTAGTATTCTTAGCTATATTCATGGTTATCTATTATAAAGCTTTTGGCCTCATTGCTAATTTGGCTTTACTGTTCAATATGGTTTTACTGGTCGGAGTTATGTCGCTCATCCCTGGAGCAACTATGACTTTGCCAGGCATTGCAGGCATTGTGCTAACCCTGGGTATGGCGGTGGATGCGAATGTGCTTATTTATGAGCGCATTCGTGAAGAAATTAAGCAAGGCAGAAGTATTCAGATTGCTATCAATGAAGGTTATGCTCGTGCTTTTGTAACTATTGCCGATTCAAATATTACCTCCTTCATAACAGCCTTGATTCTGTTTATGGTCGGAACTGGTGCTGTTAAAGGCTTTGCCTTGGTATTGATGATTGGTCTTGCAAGCTCCATGTTTACAGCGGTTACTGCTTGTCGTGCCATTGTAAATATTATTTGGGGCGGCCGTAATCTGAAGAAGCTCAGTATCTAGGAGAGATCTTGTTATGATGCAGTTTATTAAGGACGGTGTAGTTATACCGTTCATGAAAATTAAGGGGACTGTAGAACTTTTATGTGTAGGTCTCGTTATTGCCAGTATAGCTTCAATGTGTATTAAAGGATTAAATTGGGGCCTGGATTTTACTGGAGGTATTGTAATCGAGACTGAGTTTACGCAAAGTGTCGAGCTTGATACTGTACGTGATGCCTATGCAAAAGAGGGGATTGTTGGTACAACACAATATTTTGGCTCCTCATCAGATGTAGTTGTGCGTGTTGCTCCTAAGGACGGCTTAGATCAGCAGACTGTAACAGATAAAGTCATGCAGGCTTCGAAAACCATCGATCCGAATGTACATTTATCTCGTTCAGAATATGTTGGCCCTGCTGTAGGCCAAGAATTAGTTGAGAGCGGTATTTTAGCTATTGTAGTCTCTTTGATTGCAATTCTTATTTATATTGCTTTTCGCTTTGAGTGGCGTATGGCGACTGGCGCTGTAATCTCATTAGCTTATGATGTGATTATTGTAATGGGAGTATTTTCTTTTTGGCAGATTGAATATGACTTGACGGTTTTAGCTGCAGTTTTGACTGTGGTTGGTTATTCTTTAAATGATAAGATAGTCGTGTTCGATCGAGTACGTGAAAATGCCACAAAGTTATCGCGTTCAATGTCGATACCTCAGTTATTTAATGTATCCTTGACGCAGACCTTATCTCGTACCATTATTACTTCAGGAACAACCTTAATTACGGTAGTAAGTTTACTTATTTTTGGCGGCGAGATGATTTACGCTTTCTCATTAGCCTTAGTAGTTGGTATTGTTTTTGGTACCTTCTCCTCAATATATGTAGCTTCTACCTGGGCAATTTTCTTAGGTATTAAACATGAGAATCTCATCCCGTCAAAGCCTTCTAAGAAGGAAAGCGATGGTTATGAGACCATGGACTAAGTGGAGCGTGTGTGCACACATATAAGTCAAAGGCGCTTGTATCTTCATTGCTTTTATCTTTCATCCTATTAGAGGGCTGTATAAGTAATAATGAAGAAAAAGCGCCTGTAACTCAAAAGGTGGATCTAACTGGCCCTTTTAGTGTTCCGCCTAGCGAGATTTTATTGCCATTAGCCTCTGAGCGTTTAATTGAACAGGATCAGGCTATCATTGTGAAGCTGTCGATGATGCTTGATACTCAAGCAAAGACTAAGGGCGATAGAGCAGAGATCTTTTATGAGCTAGGCATCGTTTATGACCGTTTGGGGTTAGAAGCTACAGCAAGAACAATGTTTATGAATGCTTTAGTGGAAAGTCCTACTTTTGCGGCACCATATAATTTTGTAGGAATATATTTTGCTAAAGATGGGCGCTTTCAGGATGCTCTAGATGCCTTTGATTCAGCCTTAGAACTAAATCCTAAGGAAAGTTATATCTATTTTAATCGTGCGATTGTATTGCATTATGCTCATCGTGATGTTTTAGCGCTTGATGATCTTTTAACTTTCTATAAGTCAGATCCTAATGATCCTTATCGTTTATTATGGATGTATATTGTAGAAAGAGGCGCTTTAGGGGCAGATAAGGCCTTATCAAATTTAGAAGAGCGCTATGATAAGGTAAGAGATTTGGATAAGAAAGACAATTGGGGATTTAATCTAGTCAGGCTGTACCTGGGAACTTTAGATAAATCACTCTTTTGGAAGCAAATTAAAGCTTACCGTCAAGACTCTGAGACTTACGTTGACCATCTGTGCGAAGCTTACTTTTATGTAGGAAAGCTCCATCTTTTAAACGGAGAAGATAAGGCTGCTTATGATAATTTTTATTTATCTGCAGCTACGAGGCGTTATGGCTTTTTAGAGTATCGCTATGCTTTAGAGGAGATCGATACTTTAGAAAAACGCTATAAGCTTAGGGCAACTTCCTCAATTATAGAGCCGCGCTTTTGATATAAGCAAAACCAATAGCTCTAGCTATTGGTTTTGTTTTTTTATTCGGAAAATATTTATCATCAAAAGATTTTTTTTCTAAGCACATAATCATATATAAGCATATTTAAAATTATTTACTCAAAAAGGTTGGTCATGAGAAAAAAAGAAAACAGTTTAATTCTTGCGGAAGACACTTTAGGGCGGATTAAGGAACAGATGCTGCCTGTAGATGATACGGAAGTTATGGCAGAATTTTTTAAAGCTCTATCTGATCCGACACGCCTGAGTATAGTTAATGCTTTGCAATTGCATGAGTGGCTGTGTGTTTCAGATTTAGTGGAACTTTTAGGTATGAGTAAGTCTGCATTATCTCATCAGCTATGTTATATGCGTTTAAATAAGTTAGTTAGAGTTAAGCGTGATGGCAGGCATGTCTTCTATGCTTTAGATGATGATCATGTAGAGCAGGTTTTTGCTTTAGCACTCTCTCATGTTAATGAAGGTTATAACAAGAATGAATAAGCCTATCTATTTAGATTATGCTGCAGCGACTCCAACGGATCCGCGTGTTATCGATGTAATGGTTAAATGCCTGACTAAAGATGGTTATTTTGCTAATCCTCATGCAAAAGATCATGTTTATGGTTGGGAAGCCTGTGAAATTATGGAAAATGCACGCTCGCAGGTAGCTGAGCTTGTAGGATGTTCTCCATTAGAGATTACCTTTACCTCAGGTGCTACTGAAAGCAATAACTTAGCTATTTTTGGTTTAGCTAAGTATTTGTCATCTCAAGGGGATAAGCGTCGTCATATTGTTACTACTAAAATTGAGCATAAAGCTGTTTTAGAGGCTTGTGAGGAATTAGAACGTCAAGGCTATCAAGTAACTTATCTAACTCCGCATCGAGACGGCACTGTTGACGAAGAGATTTTAAGCAGTGCTTTGGACGATGATACATTTTTAGTATCAATAGCTCAGGCAAACAGCGTATTAGGTTCAGTCAACGATATAAAGAAGCTCGCGCGGCTTACTAGATCCAAGGGGGCTTATTTCCATACCGATACTGCGCAAAGCGCAGGCTATATTGAGACTGATTTTGATCATAGCGATGTAAGCTTGGCTACCTTAACCTCCGAAAAAGTTTGTGGTCCTAAGGGAGTAGGCGCCTTGTACATTAAAAGAAGCCAGGATTTAAAGCTTTACGCACAAATTTTCGGCGGAGGACAGGAGAAAGGCTTAAGAGGCGGTACGGTAGCAACGCATCAGGTTGCGGGCATGGGGAAGGCCTTTGAAATTTTAAGAACCGATGGTGCAAAAGATAAAGAACGTCTTGAGGGGTTTAGAGAATATTTGATAGGGCGTTTAAAAACGATAAAAGGCATCATTATAAACGGCAGTTCTAGTATGCACGTGCCGGGGATCCTGTCTGTAAGCTTTAATCATGTTGACGGTAAAGCTTTATTGCCGACTTTAAATGGAATAGCTGTTTCAACAGGATCAGCTTGTGCTTCGGCAGACTTAAAGCCATCATATATATTAAAAGCAATTGGCCTTAGCGATGAGCAGGCCCGGGCCTCTTTGCGGATTTCTTTTGGCAGATTTACTACCAAAGAAGAGATTAAACTTGCTGCAGATGAGATTTGTCTTAAAGTTCCTAAACTTATAAAAGAAGATTAAGATGATTAAATTTTTTGATAAAGATTATTCAAAACAAGCTCTTATAATTGATTTATGTGAAAATAAACCTCAAGAGCCTTTAAGAGCTGATGCAAAATTTGCTCCTTATGATGGGGGCTATATTCTGTTTGTCGATTGCAATAGTGTAAATCCATATGCGCAAGCAGGGCGCTTATGTTCGTCTTTAGGTTTGAAGACTATTAAACTTAAGTCTGTCTTGAGTTTGGAAGCTTATTATCAATTTGCTCTGGGACTGGACGATCTTGTAAATGAAATAGAGCTTATTTTGCCTTTGAGCGCAGATGAGGTAACGAAGATAAGTGAAGTTTATGGAATTGTTTATGCCTGCCGCAAGCTCGCTGATGCCTCAAGTGCGGAAGTATATCCTGAGCTTTTAGTTAAAAATTGCTATGAAATAATAAAAAGACAGGTAAAACATGGCTCGCTTAGCTTAAGGCTTATTGATAGAAATAGTCCTGATTTTGAAAAATTAAATGGACTTAGGGCTGTTGGAGCTGGCAGCATGCATAGTCCTGTGCTCGGAATTATTGATTATATTCCTGACGGAGCTGCTGATAATAGTACAGTAGACGTAGCCTTAGTCGGTAAGGGAATCACTTTTGATTCTGGCGGCTATGATTTAAAGAGTGCAAAGTTTATGGATACTATGCGTACTGATAAAACAGGGGCAGTAAATTTAGCCGGAGCTTTGGCCTTAGCAATTCATCTGGGCACGTCTAAACATATTCGATTGTATTTGTGCTGTGCACAAAATTTGGTCTCTGCAACATCTATGGTTCCTGGAGATATTATTAAATATCAAAATGGTATTAGCGTAGAAGTGGGTAATACTGACGCAGAAGGCCGCTTGGTGTTAGCTGATGGCTTAATTGAAGCTTCAAATAGCGGAGCTTTGAATATTATTTCTGAAGCCACTTTGACCGGGGCAGCTAAGATTGCTTTAGGCAGAGATATGTGTGCAGTAGTTGCCCGCAATAATCAAGTACCGCAGAGCTTTTTTAAAGCTTTTGATGATACTTTAGAATTAGTCTGGCAATTACCCTTGTTTAATTTTCATGATCGCTACATAAAAGCTAATCGAGCGCAATGGTTAAATACTTCATGTGGAGAAGGTGCTCCGGGTGTATCTACAGCGGCAGCTTTTCTTGAGAAGTTTGTCAGCAAAAAAGCTTTTTGGCTGCATATTGATCTAAGCTCAGCATATCTTCCAGGAGGCTCTCAATTTTTAAGCTCAGGTCCTACAGGCGCTACGATTAGAGCATTGGCAAGCTATTTATCTAAATAGGCATAATTGCCTTAAATCTTAGCTAAAGATAAGTCTTAAGCTATTTTGCTTAAGGGCATGCAAGGAGAAATTATGTATCGGAATATAGTGGTGCTAACAGGAGCAGGTATTTCTGCTGAATCAGGAATCCCGGTATTTCGTTCTGAAAGCGGTCTTTGGGAACAGGAAAAGATAGAGGATGTCTGCACTGTAGAAGCTTTAGCTAGAGATAGCTTAAAGGTACATAATTTTTATAATAAATTAAGACGTAATTTAGCAGATAAGCTTCCTAATGAAGCTCATTTGGCTTTGACTAAATTGCAGCAGCAATGGCCGCAAAAATTTTCTGGCGAGGTAAGCATTGTTACGCAGAATGTTGATGATTTACACGAAAAGGCATTAAGTCAAAATGTAATTCATATGCATGGAAAGCTTATGAGTATTTGGTGTACTCATTGCCAGCGGCATTATTTCTTTGATCACGATTCCTCGCCTACTGACAAATGCAAGTTTTGTCATAAGCAGGCATTACGTCCGGATATAGTTTTTTTTGGTGAAATGCCGTATTTTATGGATAAAATTTACGAAAAATTACAAAAATGCTCGTTATTTATTGCCATCGGCACTTCAGGCGTAGTTTATCCAGCTGCTGGCTTTTGTCAGTTTGCAAGATCTGTGGGAGCGCGCTGTTTAGAGGTAAACCTAAACAAAAGTGCTGTAGCATCGGACTTTACAGACGGCATATACGGCGAAGCCTCGAGAACAGTTCCTATTTTAGTTGATAAGCTTTTAGCAAACGGCAGTCTTTAATTTAAGGATATTCCCTAGTTTTAAGTTATTTTGAGCATATTTATATAGCTTTAAGGGCTATTACTTAGCATATGGCATATAAGCTTTTATGTCGGTAAGTGCATATTATTGTTATAATGTAAGATCGCAGTTGTTTTATATTGAAGCAGGAATTTCCTTATGACCGCTAAATTAAATTTACTTGATCTTTCTCCTAAGGATATGGCAGATTTTTGTGTGTCATTAGGAGAAAAACCATTTAGAGCACAGCAGCTTTTAAAGTGGATATATCAATATGGCGTTACCGATTTTGCTTTAATGACTAATATTAAGCGCGAATTGCGTGAACGTTTAGCTCAAATCGCTGAAATATCCGCTCCTGAAATTGTTTCTGAGCAGAAATCTTCTGATGGCACCATAAAATGGGCTTTAGATATTGGAGAAGGTCAATTAGTTGAGACTGTTCTGATTCCAGAAGAAGATCGCAATACTTTATGCATTTCCACTCAGGTGGGGTGTCCTGTAAAATGTGCCTTTTGCCGTACAGGGGCTTCAGGCTTTAACCGTAATTTAAAAGTTCATGAAATTATAGGTCAGGTCTTCAGAGCTGCAACTCGCGTCGGTTTTAGCGAAAACAATGAGCAAAAGCCAATTTCAAACGTTGTAATGATGGGCATGGGTGAGCCTTTATTAAATTTAAATGCCGTGCTTAAGACTACAGAGATTTTGCTTTCTGATTATGCTTTTGCTCTGTCAAAACGCCGCGTTACGATTTCAACTTCAGGAGTTGCTCCGATTATAAATAAGATTGCAGGAGAGGTTGATGTAGCTTTAGCTTTATCATTACACGCTCCTAATGATGAATTGCGCGATATATTGGTGCCTTTAAATAAGAAATATCCAATTGCTGAAGTTTTAGCTTCGGTTCGTAATTATTTAGATAAATCTAATGCTAATTGCGGACGTGTAACCATTGAATATGTTCTTTTAGATGGAGTTAATGATTCTCCTAAGCAGGCTTTAGAATTATGTAGGCTTTTAGCCCATACTCCTTGCAAGATCAATCTGATTCCCTTTAATCCACATGAGGCTTCAGAATATAGAAGACCTAGTCCTAAATCTATTGAACGGTTTCAGCAGATTTTAATTGAAAAAGGTTTTACTGTATTGAAGCGTTCGACTCGCGGAGATGATATTGCCGCAGCCTGTGGACAGTTAGCAGGACAAGTTAAGGATCGCCTCTTAAAGGAAAAAATTCCTTCTAAGAGCTTTTAAATAGAGTTGTTTTATGAGTGATTTAAAAAAAGGCTTAGAAGATCAGATTATATCTAAAGGAAATCATGAGAATTTGCGAGATTATTTAAGATCTAAGCCTTTAGATAATAATTTACAAGTACAAGAGCTAGATACTAAGAGCGAAAATCTGAAAACAGCAGAAAGTTTTTTGCAGCTTAGCGAGAAAGGCTCTCAGATGAATGCGTCAAAGCAAAAGGAAGATTTTTCTGAAGACTTAGCTTTTGCTTCTAAGATCCCTAAGAATTTAAGGGCTAATATAGGAGCAGAGTCTCAATTAAAGTTTCCTAAATCCTTAGTTCATCAGGATGTGGAAGAGAATTTTACAATTCCTTCAAAAGATGAATTCAATAAGGAAGATCAGCAAACTTCGCTTAAAGAGCCTTTATTTGGTATGAATGTGGATGCCCTTAAGCTTTCTAAACCCTCAAATAAGGCAGAAGACAATCTAAAGCAGGCTCAAGACAAATTAAAAAATTCTCAAGAGCATTTGCAGAAGACTATCAGTGATTTAAAAAATACTATGGCAAATTCAGAGTCTGTACAAAAAGAAAATAGTCCGGATGATTTAAATGCTTCTTTTGGCAGCAAGGAGCAAGATCTGAAGCTAGAGGATCCTTTTTCTCAAGACGAATTAGTTGTTGATGCCGATAAAATACCGGTAATGCCAACTTTAAGAGATGATGAAGTTCCTAATCGTCCTGGTGCAATCTTAATGCATGCGCGTGAACTTTTAGGACTTAGTATCAGAGAGGTCGCAGAAAAATTACAGTTAAGGGTTAATACTGTAAATGATATTGAACATGATCGTTTAAATCAGCCTACAGCAGTTTCTTTCGTATCTGTATATATCGGCAATTATGCGCGATTGGTAAATATTGATCCGCAGACCTTAATAGATCTTTATTTGCAAAATGTTGAAGAAAACTCTCAAAAAAGCATAAATAAGAATAGAACCCCACGCCGCTTTGAGGTTAAACGTTCTTTTGTATATACAGTAATCGGCGTGATAGTGCTTGCTGCAGCTTCAGGCGTTTTTTATAAATTATTAGTCAAAGATAAACCGGCTGAAAATGCTTCAGGTGAATTAGTATTAGCTTCTAGCAGTCCAAAAGCTTCAGCTGTAAGCGGCAGCCTAACTTTGAATGATTCTCCTGAGGGCAGTGTTCAGAATATACAAACGGATAATGTTAAAAGCATTGATCCTAATACCCAGATGGCCTTAGCTCAGGCAAAGGCCTTAGCACAAAATGAAGCTAATTTAGAAAAGAATTCTCAAAATATGGAGGATAACTTCCCTGATGTTGATATTCCTTTAACTATCCCGGAGGTAGAAGTTGACAGCGGTAATCAGTTTGCTCCGCAAAAGAAAGTAAATCCAAGTGAGCCTGATTTCGCTGCTATAAAGCAGGAAGCTTTGAATAAGTCACAAAATGCTTATAAGACTTCTAGTCCAGAACAGCAGTCAGAAGAAAATAGAGCTTTGGAAAATAAAGATAGCCTCGCTAAAGAAGAGGTTAAAGAAACTAAAGCTGCTGCTAAAGAAGTAAATTCTGAAGTTAAAGAGGATAAAAATGAAGTTAGCCTAAGCAGCAATTTAAAGGATATTTCTTCAAGTGCCTTCCTTACAGGTCGCGAAGGCTTAGCCTCAATGAATAATGTCCGGATTTCAGTTAAGGGCGACGTGGCTTTAAAGATTACAGATAATCGCGGCCGTGTTTTAAAGCAGGGAGTTTTTAAAGCCGGAGATAATATAAGCGTTAGCGGTATACCGCCTTTAGCAATTCAGGTATCTGATTCTGCAAAGATTAATATAAGATATATGGGGGGTAAGGTAAATGTTCCCTCATCTAAACAGGTAAGTTTTACTTTGCCTACTAAATAAAGGTTTTGAGCATGGAATGGCATCCGCAGACAATTGAAAGAAGAAAATCTCGTCAGATTAAGGTCGGTAATGTTTTAATCGGTGGCGGAGCTCCGATTAGTGTACAGAGCATGACCTCGACAGATACTAATGATATTAAGGCAACCTTAGAGCAGGTGCAGGCTCTTTATGAGGCTGGGGCTGATATTGTTAGAGTAACAGTTCCATCGTTAGAGGCAGCGGAGAGTTTTGCCGCTATTTGCAAGAGCTCTCCAGTCCCTATTGTTGCTGATATTCATTTTGATTATCGCATTGCGATTCAATGTGCAACCCATGGAGCAGCAGCTTTACGTATAAATCCTGGCAATATAGGATCTCATGAGCGTATTGAAGCAGTATGTAGAGCAGCCTCAGATAATGGCTTGCCTATCCGTGTAGGAGTTAATGCAGGATCTTTAGATAAAGATCTTTTAGAAAAATACGGTTCGCCATGTCCTCAAGCAATGGTTGAAGCAGCTTTGCGTGCTGCAGAGGTCTTAGATGAGCATAATTTCTTTGATTATGCTTTTTCTGTTAAAGCTTCAGAGCTTAATTTATGTGTTGAGTCTTATGAGCTTTTAGCAAAACAGACTGATGCTCCTTTACATTTGGGCGTTACTGAAGCTGGTGGATTGATTGGCGGTACAGTATTATCCTCAATTGGCATTTCCTGGCTTTTGAAGCAGGGAATTGGAGATACCATCAGAGTTTCATTAGCCGCAGATCCTGTAGAGGAAATACGTGTTGGCTGGGCAATTTTAAAGAGTATGCATTTGCGTTCACGAGGCGTAGATATTGTTGCTTGTCCTACATGCGGCCGCCGAGGCATAGATGTTGTCGGTACTGTTGCAGAGCTTGAAAAAAGACTGCAGGACATTCGTGAAAACATTAAGATTGCCGTTATGGGGTGTGTAGTTAATGGTCCAGGAGAGGCAAAGCATGCGGATATTGCCGTATGCGGAGCTAATGCTGGAAAGTGTATGATTTATGAAAATGGCGTTCTTATGGGTAAAATTGCCTGTGCAGACGCCGTTACAATAATAGAAAATCGTGTTCGTGCTAAAGTTGCGGCACAAAAAGACTAAAAAGGAAAAACAGCATGGCTGGTGCAATTCAAGCAGTAAGAGGCATGAATGATCTGCTTCCTACAGAAAGTTCTATTTGGCAGCAGGTAGAGGATATCTTAAGAGAAACTTTGTCTTCTTTCGGTTATAGTGAAGTTAGAATGCCGATTGTAGAGAAGACTGGCCTTTTCTGTCGAGCTATCGGTGAGGTTACTGATGTTGTGGAAAAGGAGATGTATACTTTTGAGGACCGTTCAGGAGATAGCTTATCTTTAAGACCTGAGGGTACAGCAGGCTGCGTCAGGTCCTGCTTAGAGCATAATCTTATTTATAATCAGGAACAAAGATTATGGTATATGGGCCCTATGTTCCGTCACGAAAGACCGCAAAAAGGCAGATATCGTCAATTTCATCAAACTGGCTGTGAAGTTTTCGGATTAAAAGGACCTGATATCGATGCTGAAATTATCATGATGACTGCAAGCATTTGGAAGAAGCTTGGCATCATGGATAAATTGCAGTTACAGATAAATTCTTTAGGATCAGCTGCAGAGCGCAAGGCCTACAGAGAGGAATTGGTTAAATTCCTAGAGGCTCATTTTGATGAATTGGATGAGGATTCTAAGCGCCGTACTCATACTAATCCTTTACGTGTGCTGGATACTAAAGATGAGAAAGTTGGCGAAATTTTAAAAGATGCTCCACGTCTTAGAGATTTTTTCGGTGAGGAAACTCGCAGTCATTTTTCAGGTTTGTTAAAATTTTTAGATGATGCTGGTATCCATTATGTAATCAATGATCGCTTAGTACGTGGTCTTGATTATTATAATTTAACTGTATTTGAGTGGGTTACCGATGCTTTAGGAGCTCAGGGAACTGTTTGTGGCGGAGGCCGCTATGACAGCTTAGTTGAGCAATTGGGCGGCACGCCTACACCTGCTGTTGGTTTTGGCCTGGGCATGGAGCGCTTAATTTTGTTGCTTACTACCCTAGGTAAAATCAAAGAGCGGAATATGGTTGATGTTTACATTGCCGGTGCTGGAGAAGGCTGCGAACTTTATCAGGCTAAGGTTGCTATGTTTTTGCGAGACAGTATGCCTAAGGTGCGCATTATGAATCATTGCGGCGGCGGCAGCTTTAAGCGCCAGCTAAGAAGAGCCGATAAGTTAGGGGCTAAGGTAGCAGTAATTTTAGGATCTGAAGAAATTTCTGCAAATTCTGTTACTATTAAAGATCTATTAAATCAGGATACAGAACAGTGTTCTTGTGAACTTGCCCAAGCTCCGGCAAAGATTTTACAAATTTTAGACTTATAAATTAAAGGAAAAACCATGGACGTATTAACTGATGACCACGAGAGAGAACAAGTTGTCCGCAAATGGTGGTCTGAGTATTGGAAACCTATTGCTCTAGGTGTGGTTATCGCCTTAGGTGGACTTTTAGGTTATCGTCAGTATCAAAGCTATCAGTTAGAGCAATCTCAGGCTCAGGCTTATGCTTTGTATCAGTTGCAGTCTAAGCTTGCTATGAATAATTCTACAGCGCAGTCTGATGCTGAGAATTTTATCAAGGAGCATGAAGATATTTATGGAGCTTTATTAGCTTTAGACTTAAGTGCTGTACAAATGGCACATGGTGATTATGATAAAGCATTAGCTAATGTTAAATTTGCTGTAGCTCATGGCGGAGATTTAATTGCCCCTAATGCAGCTTTAACCCAGGCTAGAATTTTAGCTCAGACTGAAAAATATAATGAGGCCCAGAATATTTTAAATTCCATTGAATCTCAGGCATATGCAATTGAAATTGCAGAGACTCGAGGAGATATTTATTTAGCTTCAGGAGATAAACAAAAAGCTCATGATGCTTATAAACAGGCCCTAGACTTATGCGTTGAGCGTAAGACTCCAATAAATCCTCTGTTACAGATGAAGTTTGATGATGTAATAGCTCAGGGCGATACGCCTGCATTTAAGATTGCCGGTGAGCATAATAATCAGCTTATCGCTGAAGGTGTTAAGCTTCATTAGTATTAAGGCCGGCTTTTACCGGCCTTTTCAAAATACATAAGGTGGATCTCTATGACAAAATCAAGACTGCTTTTAATTACCCCTTTATTAGCTCTATTATGCTTTGGCTGTGCTAATAAGGATGTGGCAGCTCCAGTTGAAGCCCCAGAGATTGATAATCGTTTCAGCCTGCAATATATATGGTCAGCATCTACCGGAGGAGTGGATAGTTTCTTTTCTCAGATGCGGCCGTCAGTTGCAGGAAATACTGTCTATATTGCCTCTCGTGACGGAGATGTAAGCGCATTGTCTTTAGATAAGGGCAATAAGCTATGGACAACAGATCTTGGCGATGAAGAAGAAAACGATAACAAGCGATCGGCACGTTTATCAGGCGGTGTTAGTGCTTATGCAGGCAAGGTTGCTGTAGGTTCTGAAAATGGCTACATTTATATTTTAAATGCAAGCGACGGCAAGCTTCTGTGGAAGGATTATATCGGCTGCGAAATTATTTCTGCACCTGCATTTTCACAGACCACTTCAAAAATTTTTGTTTTAGATAGCAGCGGCTGTATTACAGCTTATGATGTTTTATCTGGGCATAAATTATGGAGTTCCGGAGATACAAGCTATAGCCTGCATTTAAGATCGCAGTCAGAGCCCTTAGCTGTAGGAGATGACTACATCTTAGTAGGCGGACCTATGGGACAGGTTTTCATTTTGTCGCAGCAAAATGGTATGACTTTAAATAAGATTACCGTTACTGAAAGCTACGGAGCTAATGCCTTACAGCGCATTGTAGATGTGGCTGCAACTCCGCTATTATTAGACGGCAAGATGTTTACCACAGCTTATAATGGCGGCTTTATTGCTTATGACTTCAATACTAACGCGATTATCAATCGTTTGCCTTATCACAGCTCTAAGTCTATAGGTTTTGATGATAGTCATTTTGTTATTACGGAGGATAACGGACAGGTTGTCTGTATTAACCGTTATGATAATACGGAGTTATGGGGAAATAATCAGCTAAAAAATCGTAATGTAACTGCTCCTGTAATTTATGGTAACTATGTAGTGGTAGGGGATTATGAAGGATATTTATATTTTATAAATCTTTCTACCGGTACTATTGAGAGCATGTATGATTTAAGCGATTCTGCTTTAATGACCGCACCGATAGTTATAAATGGCAATCTCTTAGTATTTTACTCTGATGGTTCCTTAGAACTCGTTCGTTATGATCCAAATGGTCAGGCCAGTGCTAAAGCGCTTTTAGCTCAAAATGAGCTTAATGCTGGCAAAGCACTAGTCAAGGTTCCTGACAATGGACTTGCTAATATAGGCATAGGTCTTACTCAGGAGCAATTAAATGCTCGTCGGCGTCAGGCAGTTAACATTGTCAATCAGATTGAGGCGCGGCAGCGTCAAGCTGAAGCTCAATTGGCTGAATATAACCGCCGCAAGGCTGAATATGAGCGTCAGAAAGCTGAATACGAAAAACAGCGTAAAGCTTACGAGGAACGCAGACGGCAAGAGTTATCCGGATTTGGAATTATGCCAGGCGTAAAATCTGATTTAGGAGATGAAGAAGCAGCTCCCCAGAAAGAGCCTCCTGTACAGGATATGCAAACTGAGGAAAATGCCAACGAAAAATCTTCAAGTTTTGGTATATAATTTCAAGTTTATTCAAAATCATTTCTTTTTTGGGGTAGATTCTCTGCCCCATCTTTTGTGTAAGCCCACTTACAAGGATTAAGATGAAAGTAGTAGCTTTGGTAGGTTGCCCTAATGTTGGAAAATCTACCTTATTTAATCGACTGACCAAGACTAGAGATGCTCTAGTAGCGGACTTTCCAGGACTTACCCGCGATCGCAAATATGGACGAGCTCTGTATGATGGTCGTGAATATGTTGTCATCGATACAGGTGGTATTGCCGAGGATAATGTAGATCAGCCTCAGGGGCTTACCTCGCGTATGACATCTCAGGCACTGCAAGCAATTGATGAGTGCGATCTGGTTTTATTCTTAGTTGATGCTCGCGCTGGAATTATGCCTGGTGATTACAGCGTTGCTGATTACATTCGGCGCGCGGGCAAGAAATGTGCAGTTGTAGCTAATAAGGTTGACGGACTTGATCCTGAGACCGCAGGCGCAGAATTTTATGCCTTAGGTTTAGGCGAGGTTTATCAGACTGCTGTTGTGCACGGCAGAGGAGTTGGCATTCTTCTTGAAGAGGCCATCGCTCCGCTTTTAAGAGAGGAAGGTCCTTTGGACTCAGATCTGCCTCCTGAAGAAGAGCTTCAGGATGGTGAGGTTTGGGAAAAGGGTTATGAGTTTTTAGACAATGTTCCTGCTGATAAAGATGGCGGCGGTTTTGACTGGCATGCTTTTCGTCAAGAGCAAAGAGCTCGCCAGCATGGCTTAAATCCTGATGGAACTCCAATTGAGCTGCCGCAAGAACGTCCGGAGGTTCCTTTTTCTGATTTGCCTATTAAGTTTGCGATTGTCGGCAAGCCTAATGTAGGCAAGTCTACTCTGACTAATCGTCTTTTGGGCGAAGAGCGAGTAATTGTTGCCGATTTTCCCGGCACCACTCGTGATTCCATTTATATTCCTCTTGAGCGTAATAATAAAAAATATATTGTTATTGATACTGCAGGTGTGCGTAAACGCCGTAAGGTTTCAGAAGCAGTTGAAAAATTTTCAATTGTTAAAACTTTAAAGGCTATTGAAGATTGTAATGTAGCCTTATTAGTTATTGATGCTCGTGCTCACATCAGCGATCAGGATCTGTCGCTGTTAGGCTTTATTATCGATTCTGGCAGAAGTTTAGTTATTGCTGTAAATAAATGGGACGGCTTAGATGCTAGTGTCAAAGATGAAATTCGCATGGAGCTTAATCAGCGCTTAGGCTTTGTTGATTTTGCGCGTGTGCATTTTATTTCCGCATTACATGGTACAGGGGTAGGCAATCTTTTTGACTCTATTGATGAAGCCTATGCCTCAGCAACTCGCCGGCATTCTTCTTCAACTTTAAATCGCATTTTGCGTGCAGCAGTAGCTGAGCATGAACCTCCTATTTCTGGAGGACGACGCATTAAGATGAAATTTGCGCATGCCGGCGGCTATAATCCGCCGCGAATTATTATTCACGGAAACAAGGTTTCAAAGGTACCAGATGCATATAAGCGTTATATCATCAATTGCTACCGCAAGGCGTTAAATATTATGGGTACGCCGGTAATTGTTGATTTTAGAGAAGGCGAGAATCCTTACGCTAACGAAAAACCGGCACAGAAGCGGCAAACTCAGTCGCAAATGCGCGAAGAGCGCCGTCAGAAAAATAATGAGCGCATGTGGGAGAGAGCTGATAAGCGTGCTGAAAATGCTGAGAAAAAAGCAATTGCAAAAGCTCAGCGAGAGGGTACGGGATTAGTGCTTTCCCATCGTCCTAAAAAGACGGCAGCTGTGGCTAAGAAGCCAAAGCGTACTGCAGGCAAAGCTATTGCACGTCAGAATAAAAAGTAAAAAAATACCGCCGAGAGTAGTATGAACCCCATTATTGATCACATGATTGATAATGGGGTTTTGTTATGAA
>CAJKNC010000006.1 GCA_905201175.1 uncultured Succinatimonas sp. | reverse complement strand
CAATCTACCAATCTACCAATCTACCAATCTACCAATCTACCAATCTACCAATCTATCAATCTTATATTTTTAACATTTTAAAAGATTTTCAGATAATTTTACGCTCTATTAACTGTTTTATGTGTAAAGGATCTTATTATGTCTTAATAAGACAAACTTAATTAAGCAAAATAAATTCTTTAATTATTACGAGATCTTCTTAATTTACATATATACCTAATAAATATTTTATTTATAAATACAAGAAATTGCTTTGCTAGCTAATAAAGATATGACTAATTTAAATTAGCTGGTGCGGTGGTAATGTTTAAGTATGAGCTTTCAGTTAGCAATTACTTCTAATTTGCAAAGTATAGAAGTTTTACTTTAGTTTATCAGATTAGTATTATGCTGATAATTTTATTAGTCTAGATGATTACGAAGATAATAAGTTTAATTTTGACAGATGTTTGTCTTATTTTTATAAAGCTATTGGATATAACATAGAGAATGTGAGCTTGGATATTATTAGCGGCTGTTTGATAAGAGGTTTTTAAGGATCGTAAATAGCGCCTAAAAAGTCTTTTATTAAAATCGAGTTTTTTAGACGCTATTTATATATTACTTATTACTACCACCACTTTGGTTTTTGCAGGGCGTTTTTATATAGTTCTTCGTATTTGCGGCAAGAATCTTTCCAATTAAATCTTACTCTCATTGCGTTTGTTCTAATACGGCGCATTTCGTCTTGGTCTTCAAGATATAAAATTAAAGTACGACGTAAACAGGAGAGTAGTTCCTCAGGGGAAGGTTCATTAAAAATAAAACCGTTGCCAAGTTCACGATTTTGATCGTAATCGATGACAGTATCCTTAAGTCCACCTACAGCTCTAACAATTGGTAGAGTTCCGTAAGCTAAGGAATAGATTTGATTCAGTCCGCAGGGTTCAAAAATCGAAGGCATGAGGAAGAAGTCTGAAGCTGCCTCGATTTGGTGGGCTAAGGCATTATCATAAACAGGCTGGAAAATTAATTTATTAGGATGACGATTAGCAATTTCTTGTAATTTATGCTGTAAATTAGGATCGCCTGTACCTTCAATGATTATTTGAACTTTGTGCTGCAAGAATCTATCTAAAATAGGCAGAAGTAAGCCGATGCCTTTTTGATCTGTAAGACGAGCAACCATGCCATAGATAGGTGTATCGCCAATTTCAAGCCCTAGCTTTCTTTGTAGCAAATATTTGCCTAAAACTTTCTCATCCATGCTATTTATATTATAGCGAATGGTTAATAATTGATCAGTCTCAGGATCCCAGTCAGAATAATCACAGCCATTAACTATACCGCAAAGATCTTCGCGTCTGTCAATAAAGTTTTGAGCCATTCCATGTCCGCCCAAATAAGTGACAAGCTCGCTTGCATAGCCTGGACTTACAGTATTGATTTTATCAGCATAGAAAACGCCGCATTTCAAATAATTTATATATGATCCTTGAGCGATGCGATCGTTATAAACGCCTCTAATTTCAGGGATCATGAAAAGCTGCTGTCTATCAAATACACCTTGGAAGGCAGCATTATGAATGGTAATTACAGATCTGGTTTTATCAAAGAAAGGGTCACGGCTGTATTTAAGCCTTAGAATCATTGGGGCTAAACCAGTGTGCCAATCATTGCAATGCAAAATGTCTGGCTGGAAATTTACGATTTTACAGGCTTCAATAGCAGCGGCACAGAAGAATGCGTAGCGTTCACCATTATCTCCATAAGCCTGGTTATTGTCGCCATAAAGAGAAGTTCGATCAAAATAACGCGGACAATCTATAAGCAGTAATTCAACAGCGGAATTTGCTAGCTGTGTTTTACGTATTTTAAATGGGATTTGTAAGTTAGGATCAGGGTTAGCTGCATTTAAAATAGCTTCTGCAACTACAGGAAAAGATTCTACGCCTTTAATAATAGAATAGCAGGGCATTACAACAACAACTTTATGCCCGTCGGACTGAAGTTGTAAAGGCAAAGCTTTGGCTACATCGGCCAAGCCACCTGACTTAATAACTCCTGCGACTTCTGATGCTAAAAAAAGTATGTTCACTTCAAACCTCAACAAATCCGTGTAAAAGTTGCTAACTAATTTAAATTCATTAGCCTATTGTTTGCAAAAATAACAATACAAAAAATTATAATCTATAAATTTTTTTTAACAATTAGATCTGAGCTAAACTTTTTATGTAACTTCAGCTTAATTTTTATAAATACGTTCTTGTAATGACTTAATAGAAAAGAGAGGCATGCTTTTAAGCTTATTAAATTAAAATTTTTAGCTAAATCCTAGACGTGTTCCTTGCGGAATAACAATGATCCCTTGTGGAGACATATAGGAGCCTTTAATTTTACTGATTAAAATCTGATCCTGTTTTTGATTATAGCCTATAGAAAAACCAGGAGCCACTTCAACATAACGATCTAAAATTGCTCTGCGAATTTTTGCACCTTGACCAATTTTATCATCGCCTATTAAGACACAGCCATCAACAATTGCGCCGCTTTCTGCTAAGCATCTGAACCCGATTACTGACCGTTTGATTGTTGCGCCTCTAATTTCACATCCAGCAGAAATCATTGAATGGGAAACTATAGATTTATAATCGTTTGTATCAGTAAAATTGGCTGGAGGTAAAGGAGGGTAAAAAGTATGCAAAGGCCATTTAGGATTACTCATAGAAAAAGATGGGTTTTCTCCTAAAAGATCCATATGTGCAGACCAATAAGCGTCAATAGTTCCTACATCTCGCCAATATACATTGTTTTTTTCGCCTACAATCTTATTATCTTTCATGTTATAAACCATGACTTTATTTTTTTTATATAAGGTTGGGATAATATCTTTGCCAAAGTCATGTGAAGAGTAGGGATTATTTTTATCTTCAATTAAAACATTACGCAAAACTTCGGTTGTAAAAATATAGTTTCCCATGGAAACTAAGGAATAGCCGGGATCTCCGGGAATTTGCTTAGGGGTTACAGGTTTTTCCTGAAAGCCTATCATTTGATTGCGATCATTTACCTCTATAACCCCAAAACGATTTGAACAAAGCGAGCTTGGTAAACGTAAAGCTGAAACAGTTAAGGCTGCTTTGCTTAATTTGTGATAATCGAGCATTTGGCGTATATCCATTTTGTAGATATGATCTGAACCAAAAACAGCTACGTAGTCTGGATATTGCTCTTCTATGAATTGTAAATTTTGGTAAATAGCATCAGCTGTGCCTTGATACCATTCACGGCTGATTCTCATTTGTGCTGGTATAGCATCTATAAATGCTCCTGGTATACCATTAACGCTCCAGCCATTTTTAAGATGCATGTAAAGTGATTGCGATTTATATTGCGTAAGCACAAAAATTTTTAAAAAGCCGGAATTTACAAAATTATTCAAAACAAAATCGATAATTCTATAACTGCCCCCAAAGGGGATGGATGGTTTACTTCTTGAGTTTGTAAGAGGTAAAAGGCGTGTTCCCTCTCCTCCAGCTAAAATCATTGCGAGTACGCCAGACATTGCAAAGTATCCTCGTTAAATAAGATATTTGATTTTAAGCTTAGGACAAGGATCGTAAGATTCAAAGTCTGTTTTATTTTATTTGTTAAAGATAATGAGTGCAGCTAAATTTTTATGTAATTTTACTAGGATATCTTAAATGTCAGATAACGATATTGTATAAATGGATTGTATACAAATAATTTATACAATTAAATTGCATAAATTATAATTTATGTGTTGAAAATAATATTTTTGCTAAGCGTAAAAAATGTTTTTTAGCAGCCAAAACACTATTTTATAAGTTAGTTAAAATAATAAATACAGTTCAGATCTATTCGTATACATTTGTGATTTATTAAAGGATAAAATTAAGCTTTATTTGATATATCTGGTTATTATTTAATGATAATTATGGATAAATTAATGAACTGTGATTGATATAGTAGTCTGATGATTTTTGTGATTATGTTTTATTTTTAAGTAAATTTTTCTTGCTTATATAACAATTTTTTTTATGTGCACTGCCTCTCAATTTTTAATAAATTTTAACAAAAATTATAAGCAAAGCATGTAATTAAATTAACAATTTTTTATAATTATATAGCTTTTGGACATAGGAGCATAGTTATTATGAAGAAAAATGGCGTATTAGTTGCAAGTGCCTTAGCTGTTGCAGTTGCTGGTTTCAGTGCTCAAGCTCAGGCTGAGACTGTTTGGAAGATGGCTTTCAATCAGACCGAAGGTCATCCTGAGATGGTTGCTGTTCAGAAGTTTTCTGATAAGTTAAAGCAGGCTACTAATGGTGAGTACTCCATTGAAGTTTTCCCAAATGAGTTATTAGGCTCTCAGAAAGAAACCATTGAGATGGTTCAGAACGGCTCTTTAGAGTTTTCTTTAATTGCCGGCTCTCTTTTAGAGAACTGGTCTCCTGACTTTGCTGTTTTCAATCTTCCTTATGTATTTAAGGATTATAAGCATTTACAGCGCGTAGTTAAGGATAAGAGCATTGTAGGCGACTTATTTAAGTCTATTGAAAACCAGGGCATTACTGTTTTATGTGCTCAGTATTCTGGTACACGTAATGTTTATACCAGCAAAAAGGAAGTTAGAACTCCGGCTGATTTAAAGGGCTTAAAGATTCGCGTAATGCAGTCTGATACCATGGTTAAGATGCTGAACTACATGGGCGGTACAGGTACCCCTATGGGACAGGGTGAAGTTTATACAGCTATTCAGACAGGCGTTTTGGATGGAGCTGAGAACAATGAAGTTACCTATTATGCCTTAAAGCAGCATGAAGTTGGCCCTATCTACAATTTGACTGGTCACTTAATGATGCCTGACTACATTATTACTAATACTGAGTTCTACAATAATTTGCCGGCAGAGGTAAAGAAGTTCTTTGATGAGAACTTAGACAGCTTAGTTGACGACGAGTTTGAGCGTTTCCATGCTGAGGTATCTTCTTCCTTAGAGAAGGCAAAGAAGGAAGGCACTCGTGTAGTTCAAGCCGATCAGGAAGCCTTTAAGAAGGCAGTAGAGCCTCTCATTGCCGAGAAAGTTAATACTCCTAGCGCCAAGGCACTCTATGAGGCTGTGCAAAAGGCTCGTGACGCTGAATAACAAATTTTATTCGTGAATAGAGAAATTTATTTACAAATAAATTGAAAAATGGGGCTAGAGCCACATTTTTTTGTAATACTTTGGAGTTTTTAATGGATACATTAACCGCAATAAAAAAAATCTGCGATAAGATCTTGATCGTATTGTGTATTTTTTCTTGCGCTTCTATGGTGGTCTTGGTTTCTTACCAAGTTGTAGCGCGTTTTATTCTAGGAGATCCGAGTGCAATTTCCGAAGAATTGTCCCGTTTGATTTTCGTCTGGATGGGATTGATAGCTTCGGCTTTACTCTATGGCGAGAAAGGTCATATGAATATCAACTATATTCCCGAAAAGGTAGGCGAATATCGCGGATATTATTTAACCATTTTAAGTGAAGTCTTAACCTTAGGAATGGCTATTTGGGTTTTGACCTATGGCGGATATCGCATCACCATGAATGGCATGGGTCAGGTAAACTCTGCAATGACCTGGCTGCCAGTAGGAGTAATCTATTCTATTATCCCTATAACCGGCCTTTTTGTAGTCTATTACGCTTTCTATAACATTACAGATACTGTAATTAAGATTAAAAATTATAAGAAACCACAAAAGGCTTAAAGAGGTAAATCATGCTGACAACTTCTATTATTCTGTACCTTTTGGTACTGACTCCGATTTTATTGGCTTTAGGCGTGCCTATCGGAACAAGTATTTGCTTAGGCTCAGTATTTTCCATGGCCTCTATTTTAGGCCCTAATGCATCGCTTAATGCTGCAACTAAGATCTTCTCCGGAATCAATAACTTCACATTGCTGGCTATTCCATTCTTCGTATTAGCCGGTAATATCATGAATTCAGGCGGCTTAGCCAGAATTTTAATTAACTTTGCTAAGATCTTCATCGGCTTCATTCCTGGCTCCCTGATGCATACTAATATCGTAGCAAATATGCTCTTTGGCGCTATATCAGGATCTGGCGTCGCAGCTGCAGCAGCTATCGGTTCAGTAATACTGCCAGGCGAGAAGGCCGAAGGATATGATGAAAAATTATCTGCGGTAGTAAATATTTCCTCAGCTCCGGCAGGAATGATTATTCCGCCTTCGAATATTTTCATTATTTATTCTCTGGCATCAGGCGGTGTATCAGTAGCAGCCCTGTTCGTTGCCGGATATATTCCGGGAATCATGTGGGGCTTGGCAGTTATGGTTGTAGCAGCTTATTATGCTTGGAAGTTAAAGTATAAAGCTTCTAAAATGGCTAGTATGCAGGCAATTTTGCAGACCTCCGCTTTAGCTATTCCAGTATTATTTTTAATCTTCATCATTATTTTTGGTATTATTTTCGGCTGGTTTACCCCTACAGAGGCCTCCTGCGTAGCAGTAGTTTATGCGCTTGCATTGTCATATATTTATGGCCGAATTTTACCTAAATATGGCTTTGATGAGGTATTCCATACAAGTCAGCTGCCTGGAATGCTATTGAGCACAGCAAAGACTACAGGCTTAATTGTATTCTTAATTGGCGTCTCTGCCGTATTAGGTTATGTATTGGCTTTTGCTAAGCTGCCTAATATGATAGCCACTTCTTTGCTGAACTTCTCTGATAATCCTACAGTTATTTTACTAGGCATGATGGTTATCATGCTCTTAGTAGGCTGTGTTATGGATCCGGCTCCGGCAGTATTGATCTTCACTCCGATCTTCCTGCCAGTAGCAGTTAAGTTAGGCATTCATCCGGTTCATTTTGGCGTAATGATGGTATTTAATTTATCTATTGGCGCAATTACTCCTCCGGTAGGACCGATTCTGTTTACAGGATGCCGAATTGCAAGACAGTCTATTGATGCAGTCTTTACTAAGATGCTGCCGTTCTTCTTGGCGTTGATCGTAGTCTTAGTTATTGTAACCTTAGTTCCGTCATTATCTCTGTACTTGCCGGAGGCTGCAGGATTATTAAAATAACTGAAACAATAAGTTTTGATTTAAAATTTATTTAAATGAAAAGCCAGCTGTTTAGCTGGCTTTTCATTTTTTATTTATATAAAGCACTCTAATTGTAAGTAAACTATTATTAGTTTTAAGACATGCACTTATAAACTTTATAACGCGGGTTTTCTTTAACTATACTTACGTTATTAAAAGAGTCTTTTAAGTATTTTTCATAAGGTAAATGTCCATTAGCAACCATGTACATCACCCCGCCTTTATTTAGATGTGCAGGGGCTTCCTGGATCATTCTTAAAGTAGGGGCTATAGTAGTTGCTATACCTCTGTGAAAAGGTGGGTTTACAGCAATTAAATCATAGCTATCTAATGCTTTTAACATGTCGGCACTTCTATAAATAATGCCGTCAATATCATTTAATTTAGCATTCTTACAGCTTAAATATAAAGCTTGGGCACTTATATCAGAAGCAGTTATTTTTAAATGACCAAGCCGTTTTAAGCACATGCCTACGATGCCGCATCCGCAGCCTAAATCCAAAGTATTTTGGGTTTGGTTAGCTTCGCAAAGAGCATATAATAGCATTGCGGTGCCTTCATCAAGGCGGCCTTGTGAAAATACCGCCGGATCTTGATAAAGCTTAAATTTAAAGCCGCAGGCGTCGACATTTATTGGTTCAGAATCTTTCCACTGAGGAAACGGTTTTTGATATTGAGCCATAAACAGTGAGCATTTACGCGCAAGATCAAGCTTAATACTTTCCCCTGTAGGTTTTAATAAATTTCCTGCGCTTTTTCCGCCGCCAGCATTTTCCCCGGCTATATAAATTAAGCTGTTAGGTTCTAAATGCCTTTGCATTAAAGATAGCAGCTTTAAAGTTGATTGCTTATTTTTACCTAAAATAATTAAAAGCGTATCAAATTTATCTAATTTTATCTTATCAAGAGAAACATAACAGATATTGATATGTTTATAGCTTACAGTCTGCTCGCAGCTTGAATCTAAGGTTTGTCCTAAAAGTGCAGCCATAGCCTGAGCTGTAACATAGTTATCTACAAGTACAGTAGTATTTTTTGTATAGCGAGCTAACTTTAATAATTGCTCATCTAAAACGTCACCGCAGATTAATAGCCGTCGATCGACAAAACGCTCAGAAGATCGATCTAAGAGCTCATAAATAGGTGATCCACTCATTTTTATTGATCCTCTTTGCGTTGTTTTAAGATTTTAGCTAGCTTTACATATTGCTCCACACTTAGATTTTCAGCACGAGCTATAGGATCAATATTAAGTTCTTGCAGCTGCTCTTCGGTAAAGATTTTGCCTAAAGCATTACGTAATGTTTTGCGTCTGGCACTAAAAGCAGCGGTAGTAATAGTGTTTAGAGTTTCCGCTAAAGAACGTTCCTGAGAACTTAAATTTTTAGGTATAAGTCTGACAACAGCAGAAGTAACCTTAGGTGCAGGTCTGAAGGCTTGGGGAGGTACGACTAACATCGGAATTACATTAGCGTAAAATTGAGTCATGACGGTCAATCTGCCATAATCATGTCCGCCAGGTCCTGCGGCTAAACGCTCAACTACCTCTTTTTGCAGCATAAAGTGCATATCTATAATACCTTCCTGCTTTAGAAGGTGGAAGATAATTGGAGACGTAATGTTATAAGGTAAGTTGCCAAAGACACGGAGTTTCCCAGCCCCAGGAAGAGTGGAAAAATCAATTTTTAGTGCATCAGCTGAGATTAAATTGAGTCCTTTTAAAAAGGGATCATGACTTAAAATTTCAACTAAATCACGATCAAGCTCGATTGCAGTTAGAGCATGAGCCCTTTCTAAAACAGGACGCGTTAAAGCAGCGTGTCCAGGACCGATTTCAATTAGATTATCACCAGGCTTAGGATTTATGGCGTCAACAATTTGTCCTATGATATAGTCATCGACCAGAAAGTTTTGTCCAAAGCGTTTGCGTGCCCGCATGTGTGGTGAAGGCAGAGCCATTATGATCTCCTATTAAAAGCCATTTTGATGGCTAAATCTACAGCAGTAAATAAAGAACCAGGATCGGCTATACCTTTTCCTGCAATATCCATAGCAGTGCCATGATCTACAGAGGTTCTGATATAAGGAAGACCTAGGGTAGTGTTATAACCGTGGTCAAAGCCTATGTATTTTAATACTGGTAAACCTTGATCATGATACATAGTTAAAAATGCATCGGCACGAGCTAAATTTTCTCGATTAAAAATAGTATCGGCTGGAAATGGACCTTCTATATCTAAGCCTTGCTGGCGTAGCTTTTTAAACGTAGGAATAATAGTTTCTATTTCTTCTGTTCCAAGATGTCCATTTTCTCCTGCATGAGGATTAAGTCCGCAGGCTAAAATTTTGGGATTTTTGCAGCCAAATTTAGTTTTAAGGTCATTATTTAGTACAAGACAAATTTCTTCTAAATGTTCTTTGGTAATTGCTTGACTTACACAATTTAGGGGTAAATGAGTAGTTACTAAGGCTACATTTAATTCTTTACAGCCAAGAAGCATAACTACAGTTTTAGTATGTGTACGCTGCTGTAAATATTCTGTATGTCCTGTAAAATTAAGACCACAATCGGCAATTACAGCCTTGCTTATAGGGCCTGTAATCATACCGGAAAATTCTCCGGACATAGATTTATCAGAAGCTATATCTAAGCATTTTAATATATAGGGAGCATTATGTTTGTTTAATATGCCTGGGATAGCAGGTTCATTTAAATCTACATTAAGAATACATAAAGTTCCTTTTTTTGATGGAGTTTCATCTTGGGGATCATAATCTACAAGTTTGATTTGATAACCATCAGGATATATGCTTAAGCGCTCCTGTATAAGTTTTTTGGAACATATAAGTACCAATTTAGCAGCATAATCTTTTTGGGCTAAATGATACATGAGTTCTGGGCCAACTCCTGCACCTTCGCCAGGAGTAACAGCTAAACGGATCATTTTTGCTCCTGTTCTAAATTAACACCGTGACTTAACAGTTCAGGATCTAACACATGTATATAGGCGCTTGCTCTTAATTCTCGTTCCCACGATCTAGCAGCCTGTGCAAATTCACGTTCGTAAATAATGCTTCTTGCTCGGTCACGGTAGGCTTCGTCAGAATTATTGTCAATTTTTATATCCTTAAGATAAATTAAGTGCCATCCAAAAGAAGATTTGATTGGTTCGGAAATTTGACCTTCTTTAAGTGACACCATGGCTCTGGCAAAATCAGGATCATATCTTTCAGGTACAGAATAGCCTAAATCGCCGCCGGTTACAGCTGAGGCCGGATCTTGAGAATATTTTTTTGCAGCTTGAGCAAAGCTGATTTTATTATTCAGGATATCATCGCGTATTTGCTTAAGCTGAGCTTGAGCAGCTTCATCTGAAAAAATTATAGAGGTCTTAAGCAGGATATGTGCCGCATCATAGGTGCGAATTGGAGCAACTGCAGTATGGCTGATATCGTATACTTTAAATATGTGCAAGCCTGAAGGAGATCTAAAGGGGCCAATTATATCTCCTGGTTTTGACTTTACTAAGGCAGGAACAAAAGGCAAAGGAATTTGACTTTCTGGTAAATATCCTAAATCACCATTACCATCAGCAGGATATTTTGCTAAAGCTTCATTAAAACTCAAGCCATTGCGAAGCTTAGCAATTAAAGAACGGGCTTCATTTTGTGAATTACGGTATTCTCTCTCAGTAGGGTTTAAAGACAGCGGTACGATAATCTGAGCAATATGATATTGCGGTTCAACACTGCCGTGTTCCTTAAGATTTTTGGCTAAATTATTAATTTCAGCTTGTGAAACATGAATACGGCTTCTAACGCGAGAATTTCTTAATTCGTTAATGATAAATTCATTTTTGAAATTTTCTCGCTGCTGTGCCTCAGAATCTGCAGGACCGAAGCTTTTTAATAATTCTGCAACAGATGTATTATTTCTTTCAGCTGTTTGTGCTAGAGCTTGATCTACCTGCATATCGTTAAGATCGTAGCCTTGCTGTTCGGCCATTTGCAGTAATATATTTTTGGTAATTAAATTTTCTAAAGCCTGAGAGCGTGCGGCGATTTTATCAAGATTGATCTTTCTGGCTTTAGAGATTTGTTCTATTCTTTTCTGTTCTGCATTAAGCTCACTTTCCAAAATAATACCGTTGTTGACAACAGCTGCAGTGCTATCTAATTTAACTTCAGCGGCATTAACATCTTTGATAATTAAAGGATCGTGTAGCATAAAGCTTAGTAAAGCTAAGCAGGAGAGTTTGCAGGTTAAATTTGAAAATCTCATAACAACGGTTCCTATTTCTAACGATTGAGATTAACTGGATCTGTTGAAGGTATAAAGTGAGTATCGGTAGTAGAAGGATTTTCAATACCGTGTATATTAAGCTGATAAAAGCCTTTTAGTTCAAATTGTAAACCTAAGACTTTATCGCTGTCATGACGGTAATTATTCCAATCCATTTCCATGTAGTCTTCGTATACCAAAGTAACAGCAAAGCAGCAGTCTTGATAACGTAGTGCGAATTTTTTATCAATACTATAGTTTTGTTCAGTATCGTAATACATCGCAGATACGAATTTCATGTTATTAGTAAGCGGAATAGCCAATTCGCCGCCAATTTGATTTAAATCTCGTGATTTGTCAGTCTGTCCTATTTCTACATTGCCGTTACGAACAAAACGATGTGAAACCCCAGCTAAAAAGCCGTCATTTTCATAGCGTAAGAGTGAACGCATAGTATCAATTTTATTTTCTTCAGTATCATATGTACCTGAGGTATGGAAATTGATATTTTCTAATAGCTGTGCGTCAAGATTAAAAGCAAATTTAGATCTGGAATTGTCATTTACCGTATCACGGCTATTTAAATTAACCTTATTAGGCTCAAAGCTATAGGCTTGAGCTAAACCTAAACGAAGAATTTCACGATCATGGGCATCTAAGATTCTAGAGGTTACTCCAAAACTTAGAGTATTTAGGTTAGCTATGCGATCAATACCGGCAAAACGTTTATAGGAGAATAGTGTATAGAAATCATCTAAACGATCAGTAGTATCGTAAAGGGCAATATTATCCTGATTTTTATAAGGAATATATTGATATTTAATTTCAGGCTCTAATGTCTGAGTATGATTCATATCAATAACCTTTCTTTCAAAAGTAGTTTTCCCTCGTAATTCTAAAAGATAGAGAAAACGATCAATATCACCTATCTCAGAGTTATAGCCTAAATAATCGTGGTAATAGCTAGGCAAGTTATTTAAATCAGCCTGATCATAGTGGGTATAAAAAATTCTCGCACCAGCATCTAAAGAGGCACCGCGCTGATCAAATATATGATATTTGATATTAGGTTCTATATGAGAACGAATGGTTCTAAAGGTTTTAAAATCACTTATTTCATCTTGCTCAAAACGGCTAAACTCTCCGTCAATACCAAAAAGCATATTATTGTAGGTATCGGCATAGCTTCCTTTTATTTGCGGCATTAAAGCGAAAGGAGCAACAACCTGAGCACGCGGATCAATCAATGATTGATATTTACGAACTTCAACTGCAATATCAAAATTTTCGATATTGTATGTAGATAATAAGGATTTAACTAAATGATCATCAGTAACTGATGCATTGTCGTTTACGATATCATTGATGTAATCATAATCATTAGGTCTTACTCTAGAGTAATCAAGCTTAACATTAAGGTCTTTATCTAAAAACCACATGTTCTGCTTTATATTTAAAAACCAACGCTTTTTGCCGTCAGGTTCGGTGCTTGAATCAAATTTGCGATCATGATCCAGTGAGGACATTTCGTAATCGGTAGTTGACCAGGACGGATCGGAAGGAAGATAAGTAAAATTTATTTCGCCTAAGACATTTTCAAAAGGCATATAGCGAAATTGATTGTCAAATTTCCAATGATGATCGCCAGCCCATGCCGGTGTCGTAGTCCAATCGTAATTTGGAGCAAGATTAAAATAAATGGGTAATGCAAAGTTAAAGCCATCAGATCCAAATGACAATTCTGGATATAAGATACCGCTTTGTCGCTCTGAAGTTATAGGAAAACGAGCATAAGGCATATAGGCTACAGGTACTGGTCCTAGCCATACAGTATTGTTCCAGGATTCTCCAAAAGGCTCATCCTTATCAATTAAGACTTCTGTTGCACTAAAATGCCAAATAGTTTCATCAATTGGACAAGATGTGATAGAGGCATCTTTTAAATATTGAGAGTTCTCTTTTTTATTAATTTTCTGCTCTGCAGCTTGTGCTCTAATATAAGAACCATTTAGTTGAAAATGAGTATTCTGCAGTTCTATGGTCTGATCATCCAGATTTGCTTTAATAGGATCTTTAGTAGTTACTGTATATTCTGGAGTTTTGACGGTGGAATCACCTTTAATATTAAAATTTTTTGTTTTCCCAATATATTGTACAGAATCAGTGTTTATAACGTTGTCAGCTTGAGTAATAATAACATTACCGCTGTAGATGAGATCGTCATTGCGATTTTCGAGATCGCCTGTAAGCTTATCACTTTCAACTATAATAGGAGTAGTCTCTGGGTCAAATTTGCTTGGCTCTGAATAAGAAGGAACTCCATAATAACAGTCAAGATCATCAATGGTAAGGCCATGATTAGGTGCACCTTGCCACTTATGATTCTTTTGTAGAGATAAAAGTCTAAAAGGAAAAGTGGAGCTGTCAGCAAAATATTTATTATTCAAATATAACTGAGAGCCCTGGGTATTCATAATCCCCAAAAGGCGGTTAGTAAAGCTCTCTACATCTAATAAAGGCTGATTGCTAGTTTTTTTTACAGTACTAGTAGAAATATTATATGGGACTGTATCAGCAGAGGCATAGGCTATCTTGATAGAGAGAGCTGCAGCTACGGCCGAGGCTAAAACTGCTGGATAAAAATGTTTATTCCTTGTGATCATCAAGGCTTATTCCTAATTTTTAGTTGCTAGGTATATGCCGTTTGGGCAAGTTAGGATCGTCTAAAAGTTCAGCGTCCTCATCTTCATTAACTGGGCGTCCTTTGATAACGCGTTCCTCAGAAGCCCAAGCACCTAAATCCAATAGTTTGCATTTTTCTGAACAAAATGGTCGGTATGGATTATGAATATCATAAACTGTAGGTTTGCCGCATTGCGGGCAGCGGCAATTAGCAGTTTTGCCTTTGTTAGTATGCAAACTTGAAGTTATTTCTTCATAAGTGCCCTGGGGCAATAAATCTTTTAAACTCATTGCAAAGTACTCTTTACATAAGCAATTTTAAAATCTATATCACCAACAGGTGCACCCTTATTATATGGTAAAAAGCGTATATTGATTCTTGATTGAAAACCTGAAACTATAGGGTAACCTTTAATATCATCAGCATATTGAATACTGATCAGATCACAAGAATCAGCATTTTCCTGCAGAAAACCTGATTTGGCAGTACGTTCTTGAAATTCTGCACATATTCGCCATAGATAAAGTACAGTTAAAGTAGGAATACGCAAGCAGTCAAGTTCATATAGCCATTTTTGTATAGTATGAAGTTTTTCTTCTGTTTTTTGCTTTATCCAAAATTCAAATAAAGGTGTATCAAAAGGATTGATCCCGCTTGGTGAAAAAAAGCGTGGCTTTATATTTTCTAAAAGAGGATCATCTTTTAGTACGGTTCTCTGTCTTGTAAATTTATCAAGCTCAATGCGGGCAGTATGAATTTGATTCCTCAAATTTATAACAGCTTCAGTATTGCATTCTGGAAGTTTTTGCCATTGCATTAGCTTGGAATCACAACGTTCTAAATCTTTCAGAAGTTCTATTTTAATTGAGCTTGATCCATCGACTAAGTCGATGAAATCTATAATAGCGCGGATTAAATACATTACCTGCGGTATTGAATTTAAATCGCAACATTCCTCAGCACGTTTGAAAATATTTTCGAACTTAAGAAAAGTTCTAGCTTTAGGACTGAGGGGAAAATCGAAATTGTACATGACTGTAGATGATTAGCTCTGTTTTGCCAGGTTGAGATATTTTTCGTGTAATTTTATCACGGTCTGACGCATTTTCTCTATGGACATAGTGTCTGATTCAATTAAATCATGAGCTTTTTGTCTGCGCGTTTCTCTGCTTACCTGACTTTTAAGCATAGCTTTAGCCGTATTGATGTCGATATTGTCGCGCAGCGTTAATCTTTGTAATTGTACTTCTTCACTAGCGTCGCAGACTAATATGCGATCGCAAAGATATTCTAAATTGTGTTCAAACAAAAGCGGTACTACGAAAACTACATACGGAAAAGTTTGCTTAAGATAAAGTTCTTGTAATCTATTGATAATTGCCGGATGCATAATATTATTTAGCCTTTTTAAGGCTTCACCAGTTTTATCATTGAAGACTATCAGCCGTAAAGCGCGACGGTTTAAACTTCCGTCATCGTTTAAGATGTTTTTGCTGAAAGTTTTGACTAGCTCTGATAAAGCTTGAGAATTTGGAGTAGTCACCTCGCGGGAGATAATATCTGTGTCTATAACAGGTACACCTAGCTCTTTAAAAGTATCAGAAATTACGGTTTTGCCACAGGCAATTCCCCCGGTAAGACCGATTCTTAATGCTTTGTTCATAAAACATCCTTTTTTTATTTTCTTTATTCTTATTTATTATAATAGGGGAAAAATAATTATTTTCTGCTAAGTGTAAGCAAGTTCTGTGCACTAAATTTAGCAAAACAGACTAAAATTAAAAAAAATTTAACGGAATAATAAATTGAAGACAGTTGCAATTATGACCGCTGCTGCGGCAATTTTCTTAGGGGCTTGTTCTTCTTCTGTAGAAGAGCTAAAAGTTGATAACAATCATGCCTTATATCTTAGAGGCGAAATGAATGATTATGCCGTATCTGAAACTTATCGGCTGCGTAAGCATGAAGATGGTTTGTGTACGCAGGCTACTTTACGTTCAGACTGGGCTCCTTACAAGTTTAAATTTGCAGATGCGTCCTGGAGCTCTGGTTATAACTATGGATATTTAAATCCACCAGGGGTCTTGAGATTGCATTCAGCACCTCAAAAGCTAAATCCAAAATCACGCTTTGAAGAATTGCGCTTTTATCCTGAAAAAGACGGTATTTATCGTTTTTGCCTCTTAAAGAAGAGTGATGGTTTTTATGCAAGCGTAGTTTTAGAAAACAAGAGTGAAATTAAGCCTTTGTTTGAAGAAATCAAAGAGACTACAGCAAAGTAAAATGCAAAAAAGTCGCGAGCTTTCATTAAAACTTTTTTCTGATTATTTATTATTAGAAAAAGGGTTAGCGCAATTAAGTATTCGAGCTTATGTTTCGGATATAACCATGTTTTTTAATTATTTAGAAAAAGAAAACCGTCCAGATCCTTTTGGTGCGTCTGATATTGAAGCTTATTTGCGCGATGGAAATGATAATGAGGCAAGCTCTGCTGCAAGATTTTTATGTTCATTGCGATGCTTTTGCAGCTTTCTGCTGCTAGAGCATCTTATCGATGAAGATCCCACCTTAAGAATTGAAAATCCGAAGATTTTAAGACACTTGCCAGCAACTATGTCTGAAGATTGTGTAGATGCATTTTTAGATGCGCCTGATATAAGCAATCATACAGGGCTGCGTGATAAAGCTATGCTTGAGACTTTATATGCGACAGGGCTGCGCGTAAGTGAGCTTGTAAATTTGACTTTCGAAAATTTAAACCTTATTGATGGCTTTGTAATTGTACATGGTAAGGGAGGAAAGGATCGTTTAGTTCCATTAGGCCAAAATGCCTGCTATTGGCTGGCAACATATATCTGTGATAAAAGAGCTGAGCGCGATCCTAAGCAAAGCTGCCCGTTTGTTTTTTTATCTGGCAAAGGTATTAACGGTATGACCAGGGTTGCCTTTTGGTATCGTATTAAGGCTTATGCTAAAGCTTTAGGTATAATATCCGATATTTCTCCGCATACTTTTAGACATGCTTTTGCCACTCATCTATTAAATCATGATGCAGATTTGCGTACAGTGCAGATGCTGTTAGGCCATTCGAGTCTGACTACAACTCAGATTTATACACATGTTGCGACGCAGCGCATCCATGAAGTTTACGATAAGGCACATCCTCGCAATACTTAATGTATTTCTATAAATTGCAGCAATGCTTTTTTATATAAAAAATAAGCCTTCCAATAATTTATGGAAGGCTTTGTAAGATAAGATTTATTCTTCGCTGTTATCTTCGGCTGTTTCCGGAAGATCACCTGCAAGTTTATGTTCAAGGTAATGGATGCTGACTCCGCCCTTGATTTCTTCAGGATCAGTTAATAAATCCTTGTGGAGAGGGATATTTGTCTGGATCCCTTCAACGATAAGCTCATCTAAGGCTTCGAGTGCTCGCAGACGAGCCAGTTCGCGATTATCATCGTGAACAATCAATTTTCCAATCAGGGAGTCGTAATAAGGAGGTACGCGATATCCCTGGTAAACATGACTATCCCAGCGTACGCCAGGACCGCCAGGTACATGAAGCCACTTAATTTCTCCAGGAGATGGCAGGAAAGTCTGAGGATTTTCTGCGTTAATACGGCATTCAAAAGCATGGCCTTTGATTTTAACCTGGCTTTGACGGATAGAAAGCGGCATGCCAGCAGAAACAGCTATCATCTCGCGAACAATATCGATTCCGGTAATCATTTCGGTAACTGGATGTTCTACCTGTACACGAGTATTCATTTCAATGAAATAGAAGGAGCCGTTTTCATAGAGGAACTCAAATGTTCCTGCGCCGCGATATCCAATATCAATACAGGCCTGAGCGCAGCGTTCTCCAATGGATTTACGTTGCTCAGCGGTAATAAATGGAGCAGGGGCTTCTTCTAAAACTTTTTGGTTACGACGCTGCATGGAGCAGTCACGCTCGCCTAAGTAAACAGCATGTCCTTGGCCGTCTGATAATACCTGGAATTCTACATGGCGAGGATTTTCCAGGAATTTTTCCATGTAAACAGCGGGATTATTGAAGAACATATCTGCTTCGCGTTTAGTTAAAGCGATGGCATTTTCCAACTCATCTTCAGATCTAACTACGCGCATGCCGCGTCCGCCGCCGCCACCGGCAGCCTTAATAATAATTGGATAACCAATATCAGCTGCAAGACGTTTGTTTTCTTCAAAGTTATCGCTTAAGGTACCGGCTGAACCAGGAACGCAGGGAACACCCGCTCTTTGCATTGCTTTTTTAGCCGAAACTTTATCTCCCATAAGACGAATAGTGTCAGCAGTAGGTCCTATAAAAATAAAACCAGATTTTTCAACCATTTCGGCAAAATCTGCATTTTCTGAAAGGAACCCGTAACCAGGATGAATGGCACTAGCTCCTGTAGATTCAGCGGCTGCAATAATGGAAGGAATATTTAAATATGAATCTTTAGGAGCGGCAGGTCCAATACAGACAGTCTCATCTGCTAACTTGACATGCATCAAATCGCGATCCGCGGTAGAATGAACAGCAACGGTTTTGAGACCTAACTGACGACAAGCGCGTAAAATGCGAAGTGCAATTTCACCACGATTTGCAATCAGAACTTTTTCAAATTTCATTGCGACCAATTCCTTAATTATTCAAACTCAAACAAAGGCTGATCAAATTCAACAGTAGATCCATTGTCTACTAAAATCTTTTTGATAGTACCAGAGCGATCAGCTTGAATCTGATTCATCATCTTCATAGCTTCGATGATGCACATAGTATCGCCTTCTTTAACAGTTTGACCTACTTCAACAAAAGGATTTGCGGTAGGGGATGCTGAACGGTAGAAAGTGCCTACCATAGGAGAAGTCATGAGTTTTGCTTTATCGGGAGCAGCTGCGCTAGCAGGGGCTTCAGTTGTCTGCGGTACTGCAGCTACAGTTTGAACTTGAGGTGCTGATTGGATGACAGCAGCTGCAGGAACAGCTACTGGAGCCTGTGAGGAACGAGAAATTTTGAGCTCTTCCTCTCCTTGTTTTAAATTGATTTCGGAGATGTCCGACTTAGAAACGATTTC
The DNA here is from genome assembly GCA_905201175.1 of uncultured Succinatimonas sp. Classification (GTDB taxonomy): domain Bacteria; phylum Pseudomonadota; class Gammaproteobacteria; order Enterobacterales; family Succinivibrionaceae; genus Succinivibrio. The sequence goes on along the minus strand of CAJKNC010000006.1, from coordinate 12,667 downwards.
GATAAGTTTTGCGATCTTATGAATGTCAATTTGCATGGAAACTTTCCTACTTTTGAATTTACCTAAATCTAGTTTACGACTTTTTTCTTTCAAGCTGTCTGACGGCGCCTCTTAAGGCAAACTCATAGCCGTCAAGTCCAAAGCCCACGATGACGCCTACGGCGATATCGCTTAAATAAGAATGATGTCTAAATTCCTCACGACGATGGACATTTGAAATATGAATTTCAAAAAAAGGAATATCAATACCAGCTAAAGCATCGCGAATAGCTACACTAGTATGAGTATAAGCACCGGCGTTGAGTAAAATAAAATCAATAAGACCACGTGATTGCTGAATTTTATCAACAATATCACCTTCATGATTTGACTGGAAATGTTCCAAATTGACGTCAAGTTCCTCAGCTACGCGGTCTAGACGCTCATCAAGGTCTTTTAAGGTAGCGCTTCCATAAATTTGAGGCTCACGTGTACCTAAAAGGTTGAGGTTAGGACCATTGATGACAAGAATCGAATGTTTTTTCAAAATCTGACTCCGAAAAAAAGGATTCCATTATTTTACATTTTTTTTTATTTCAATGTTTATTTTTAGCGCAAATCAGCAAAATTTATGTGAAATAAGTTAATTTTAGGGTACGTTTATGAGCTATACAATACTTTATATAGAGTATAAAAACCCAAATTTATAACTTTTATTAACTAATTTTTAATTTTTTGAGATATTTTTCTCAAAAAAATTTATGCATCTTTTTTTATTCTAGGAAAACATCTATCAAAAGATATCTGCGCAGTTAAATAAATTCTTTTTATTATTGCTTAAATCAGCTTGCAATTTAGAGTTTGGGCTTAAGTTTGCTTCTTTATATATAAAAATATGCAAATATGAGAAGTATGCAACAAAAAATGTTAAAATAAATGTGATTTTTAACTTGGATCTGTAAAAGCAGGTCCTTAGGCTTACCGAGGAATACTTCAATGAGCTTCATGAATAAAGCTAAGTCCATTGCCGAATACGATACTGAATTGTGGTCCGCTATTGCTTCTGAAAATCAGCGCCAGGAAGATCACATCGAACTCATTGCATCTGAAAATTATGCTTCTAAATGTGTCATGGAAGCACAGGGCTCTCAGTTAACTAATAAATATGCCGAAGGTTATCCGCATAAGCGCTACTATGGTGGCTGTGAATATGTCGATATCGTTGAGCAATTAGCCATTGATCGCGCATGCAAGCTCTTCCACTGCGAATATGCTAACGTTCAGCCTCATGCAGGTTCTCAGGCAAATGCTGCTGTATATCTGGCTTTATGCAATCCTGGTGATACAGTCATGGGTTTATCATTATCTTCAGGCGGACATTTAACCCATGGATGCCCGGTAAGTTTCTCAGGCAAATTTTACCATGCTGTAGGCTATGAGGTTAATGAGCATGGCGAGCTTGATTACGATGCTATAGCTAAGAAAGCGCAAGAATGCAAGCCGAAGATGATTATTGCCGGCTTCTCTGCTTTCTCAGGCATTGTTGATTGGAAGAAAATGCGTGAGATTGCCGATAGTGTTGGTGCTTATTTAATGGTTGATATGGCTCATGTTGCCGGCTTAATTGCAGCTGGAGTTTATCCTAGCCCTATTGATTATGCTCACGTTGTTACTTCTACCACTCATAAATCTTTAGGCGGCCCTCGTTCTGGCTTTATTTTGTCTAATTGCCATGATGAGTCTATTTATAAGAAAATAAATTCGGCTATTTTCCCTGGTTCTCAGGGTGGTCCTTTAATGCACATTATTGCAGCTAAAGCTATAGTCTTTAAGGAGGCTATGGAGCCTTGGTATAAGGAATATCAGGAGCAGGTTGTTAAGAACGCTAAGCTGATGGCTGAAGAAGTTATGAAGCGTGGCTATAAGGTGGTTTCTGGCGGCACTCACAACCATCTGTTCTTGATGGATTTTATTGGCCGTGAGATGACTGGTAAAGATGCTGAGGCTGCTTTAGGTAAAGCATTTATTACTGTTAATAAGAATACAGTTCCAGGAGAGACTCGTTCTCCATTTGTAACCTCTGGCTTACGTGTTGGTACTCCAGCCTGTACTCGCCGCGGCTTTAAAGAGCCAGAAATTCGCGAGTTAGCTGGTATTATCTGCGATGTTTTGGATAATTACCAAAACGACGAGGTAATTTTAAAGTGCCGTGAGCGCGTAAAAGCTTTATGCGCTAAGTTCCCAGTCTATAAGGACTAAATGAGCGAAAGTAAATTTTTAAAACAAGACAGACTGTACATGGCAGAAGCTTTAAAGCTAGCTAAGTGCGGTCTGTATACAACCTACCCCAATCCTGCGGTAGGTTGTGTTTTTGTACGCAATGGAAAGATTATCGGCCGTGGCTATCACCATAAGGCAGGGCAGCCTCATGCAGAAATTATGGCATTAAATGATGCTAAAAATGATGTTAAGGGAGCTACTTGCTATGTGACGCTGGAGCCTTGTTCTCATTACGGCAGAACACCGCCCTGTGCAAATCGTTTAGTTGAGGCCGGTATCAGCCGTTGCGTTATTGCTACAGGCGATCCTAATCCTAAGGTTCATGGACGAGGAATCGAGATTTTAAAACAAGCCTCAATAGAGGTAAGCTATCCTTTGCTTGAGGATAAAGCCCGTTTTATAAACAGGGCTTTTTTGAAATCCATTACACAAAATATACCATATGTTAGCTTAAAAATAGGCATGAGTTCTGACGCTAAAACAGCTTTGGCAAATGGGCAGAGTAAATGGATAACTTGTGACAAAAGCCGCAGACAGGTGCAGAAATTAAGAGCAATGTGCGATGTAATTATCACAGGCTCAAGTACAGTTATTTCTGATAACCCGCTATTGTCGGTAAGATATGACGAGCTGCCTAAAAAGACTCGCAAAATTTTAGCTAAAGAAGACGTAAGACAGCCCTTAAAGGTTATTTTGGATACCCGTGAAAATTTAGTTTGTGAAAATTTTAAGATTTTTTCGCAGGGAAAAGTTTTATGGGTTGTAGGAGCTCAAGATAATCGTTCTTCTGAACAGGCTTTAAATGAGCATGTAACTAAACTTAGCTTGCCTATAGCTGCAGATGGCCATATCGATTTGAATAAGCTATTGGCATATTTGGGAAGCAAAAATTATCGTCACGCTTTAGTTGAAGCCGGCAGTATTTTAAGCTCCGCCTTTATAAACGCAGATTTTGTGGATGATGTTTATTTATTCATTGCACCGAAGCTTTTGGGAATGAATTCGCGTAATGCTGTAAATATAACAGAACCGCAGGCATTAGATGACTGTTTAAAGTACAAAATAGTTAAAGCTAAACGTTGCGGAGAAGATATTTTTGTCCATGGTCTTATAAAGGAGTATTGATGTTTACAGGCATTATTGAAAGCACTGGTATACTCAATTCCTTGCAAAGTCGAGGTCACGGTTTTCATATAAGTGTAGATACTAATACTGGCTTTGAGCTGCAAAAACGTGTTAAGTTAGGCGATTCAATTGCATGCAATGGAGTGTGTCTTACAGCTACGGCTATAAATGGGACAACTTTTGAGGCTGATGTTTCTGCAGAAACCGTTCGCTGTACTGCTTTTAGGAATTATAGGCGTGGACGTTTGTTGAACTTAGAGTTAGCTTGTACGCCTACTACTCATTTAGGCGGTCACATTGTACAGGGGCATGTAGACGGTGTCGGTACTATTGTTGCTATGGATAGTCTTGACGATGCTGTTGACGTCAAAGTTAAAGCCCCTGAGGATATGTTGCGCTATATTGCTCCTAAAGGCTCTATTACTGTAGATGGCATTTCTTTAACAGTAAATGATATTCACAGGGATATCTTTAGATTGACTTTAATTCCGCATACTCAAAAAGAGGTAAATTTTGCCTGTTTTAGGGAAGGAGAAGAGGTCAATTTAGAGGCAGATGTTTTAGCCCGTTATTTAGAACGTTTGATTAGTTTTAAAACTTCAAATAGCGAAATAACGATGCAAAGTTTGATGGAAAATGGTTTTTTTTAAAGATTAAATTTTTATCGGAGTAATTCATGTCTATAAATAAGATTGAAGGCGTATTGCCTTGCCGCGAAGGCCGTTTTGCCATCGTAGTTTCTCGTTTTAATAGCTTTATTTGTGAGCGTTTAGTTGACGGAGCTTTAGATGTATTAAAGCGCGAGGGCGAGGTTCCTGAGGAAAATATTACCTTAGTACATGTTCCCGGTGCTATTGAGATCCCTCTAATTTGCGGTAAATTAGCTCAAAGCGGCAAATATGATGCTGTAATTGCTCTTGGCTGTGTAATTCGCGGAAATACTTATCATTTTGAAGTAGTCGCCAATGAATGCGCTAAGGGATTAACGCAGGTAACCTTAAGTTCGGGAGTTCCTGTTGCCAATGGTGTTTTAACTACCGATAATTTAGATCAAGCAGTACAGCGTGCTGGCTCTAAGATGGGTAATAAGGGAGCTGAAGCGGCAGCTTCTGCTTTAGAAATGGTTAACGTAATCAAGCAGCTGTAATAAGTAAAGGAAATCTTTTATGATCGATCAAACCGAGGGTGCAGCTACTCCTGCCATGCGCCACAAGGCGCGTCATTTTGCCCTGCAAGCTGTCTATCAATGGCAAATGACAGGTGATAATCCTACTGAAATCGAACGTCAGTTTCGTGAAGATCAGCCAATTCAGGGGGCTGATTTAGATTACATGCATGATTTGATTTCAGGCGTAATTACGAATATAGCTCAGATCGATGAGACCTTTTCTCCTTATTTAAGTCGTCCTTTAGATGATCTTGATGAGGTTGATAAGGCTGTATTGCGTTTAGGTACTTTTGAGCTGATGTTTAGACAGGAAGTACCTTTCCGCGTGGTTATCAATGAAGCTATTATGTTAGCTAAATCTTTTGCAGAAAAAGACAGCCATAAATTTGTGAACGGTGTACTTGATAAAGTCGTTCGTCATTTACATGGCCAAAAATAAAAGTGAGTCTTGGTGAATTTGAGCTTATAGGCCGTTATTTCTCCAAACATGATCGAGGAGAAGGGATAAGCCTTGGTATAGGTGATGATTGCGCACTCTTGAGTATTCCTCAGGGAATGGAATTGGCAATTACAACAGATACTTTAAATGAAGGCATTCATTTTTTTAAAGGCAGTGATCCTTATCTTCTCGGTTATAAAACCCTAGCTGTGAATATTTCTGATTTAGCTGCTATGGGGGCCAGTCCATGTGCTTGTACATTGTCTGTAACGTTAAATGAAGCTTCTCCTGAGTTTTTAGAGTCCTTTTCGCAAGGTTTTTTTGATTGCGCAAAAAGTGCTTCTATTAAGAATCATATTCCCTTGATAGGCGGCAATACTACTAGGGGTGATTTATCCTTTACGGTAAGTGCCTATGGTTTATGTAAAGCAGGTCAAGCAATGCGCAGAGATAAAGCCTGCGTTGGTGATGGAATCTATGTAACGGGTACTTTAGGTCTGCCGGCATTGGCCGTAGAGATAGGCTACGGTAAATTTAAAAATTTTAAATCAGATTTTAATAAGCTTTATAAAATTAGCATGATGCCTATATCACGCTGCGATTTTGCTTGTGCATTGGCAGATATCTGCAGGTGCGCCATAGATATTTCAGACGGCTTATGCGGAGATTTGCAGCACATTCTTTTAAAAAGCAAAGTCGGTGCTAAGCTTAATCTAAGCTCTATACCATATCCTGATTATTTCAAAGAGCATCATTTGGATAATGATGCAGCTTTAAAATTAGCAATAGCTGGCGGAGGCGATTATGAACTTTTATTTACTCTGCCGTCAGCTTTGGAAGCTAAGATGCAAGAAATTGCTGATAAAACCAATACTCCTGTGCATAAAATTGGGGAAATAACAGCTGGAAATAAACTAATTTTTACCGATCATGGTAATATCGTTTCACAAAATTTTACTGCTTTTGAACATTTTTATGGCAGTAATGAATATCTGGAGAATTCACTTTGAAAAAAATAACTAAAAAAATTTCAGTGTTAGCCTGTGTTGTGGCAGCGGCTGTAAGTCTTTCAGCTTGTAAGGAAGATACTAAAGCTACTTCTAATGTCAAAGAGCAGGCTTCAGCAGCTGCTGTTAATGATAAGAGCACTTTTGAGCAGAAAGCTTCATATGCTATTGGTGCTTCTGTAGGTGCATATCTGCATCATTTGCAGGTTTCTCAGGAACAGTATATAGGCAAACTTGACGAGAACCTAATTAAGCAAGGTTTTAGTGATGCTTTAGCCGAGAAGCCAGCTTTAGATAATAAAGCTATTGAAACTGTTCTAAAGGATTTGGATAAGAAGGTTCAAGAAGCTATGGCCGCTCAAGCTAAAAAGGAGGCGCAAGCTAACTTAGAGGCCGGCAATAAATTCTTAGAAGAAAATAAAAAGAAAGAAGGAGTAAAGGTAACAGCTTCTGGTTTACAGTACAAAGTTATTAAATCAGGTCAAGGACAGTCTCCTAAATCAGGCGATACTATAAATGTTATTTATAAAGGTACGACTATTGATGGAAAGGTTTTTGACGAGCAGAAAGAAGGCGTAGAATTTCCGCTTGATAATATGATTCCAGGTTGGGTTGAGGGTTTGCAGCTAATGCAGCCTGGAGCTCAATATGAATTTTATATTCCGGCTAATTTAGCCTATGGAGAGACTGGCGCAGCTGATGTTATTAAGCCTAATTCTGTTTTAATCTTTGATGTTAAATTAGTAAGCGTCAAGAGTGCAGAAAATACTCCTAAGAAGGAAAAATAATATATAGATTACAATGTTGCTTATAAAAATTAGGCAACTTTTATAAATTTAATAAAAAGGCCTTAATAAAAATATTAAGGCCTTTTTTTAGTTTTTACAGTTTATTATCAGAAGATATTTTCATCATCAATATTTGATGTATCAATCTCTGTTTGTGTAGGCTGAGGCTGCTCTTGCTGTTCAGCAGCATTTTCTGAGGTTATGCTTCTTCCATTGAGAAGACAAAGATCTTTTATGCCTTCAGGACTAATGCAGCTTGAGAGATTTTGCGGGCGAATAAGTTCTGCAGGGGGTACACCCTGCTGAGCACGCTTGAAGAATTCAGCCCAAATCGGCAAAGCCGTATAGGCACCGCCCTCAGGGCTTGTACGAGACCATCCAAGATCTCTATCGGTATCAAAGCCCATCCAAGCTGTTGCTACTAAATTGCCATTAAATCCAGAGAACCAGGCATCGTGGACATCATTAGTAGTACCAGTTTTTCCGTGCAGATCTTGTCTTTTGGTAATAGCTGAAGCACGTCCGCCAGTTCCATAATATGGTCCTTGTATTCCATTGCCTCCATAAATTACAGATTTAAGCATATCTGCAATTATGTAAGCATGTTCATGAGTTAAAACTTGCGGAGCTAAGTTTTCGTCAAGCTCAACAGCATCATCAATTTTTAAAGGAATGTCATTGATAACACGATTTTCAGCTAAAGGAGAGGCTACTTTAGGTTTATATTCATAGATTTTTTGTTCATCTTTAAATATAGAGTCAATAAAATAAGGCTCGATTTTAAAGCCTCCATTTGCAAAAGTAGCATAGCCGGTTACTAATGCTAGAGGCGTCATCTCTACACTTCCTAAGGCCATTGATACTACTTGCTGAGATTTAGGAATTTCAAAGCCGAATTTTTTAACATGTTCTACAACATTTTGTACGCCTATTTGCATAATCAGACGAATTGAGACTACATTTTTTGAACGGGCTAAGCCTTCTCGCAGAGTCATGATTCCATCGTAGCGATTAGGAGTATTTTTCGGCATCCAGAAAGTGCGTGAGCCAGGATCCCAGATTTGCAGCTCCTTATCTTCAATAGTTGAATTGATGTTTATTCCAGAAGCTACAGCAGCAGAATAGAGAAAAGGCTTAAAATTTGAGCCGATCTGCCGCACGGATTGTGTTATGCGATCAAATTTGCTTTTAGCAAAATCATAGCTGCCAACTAAGGCCTCTATTTTTCCATTATTGGGATTTAAAGCAACTAAAGATCCTTCTGCCTCAGGCAGCTGCGCTAGCTGCGGGATCTTATTTTCATCAATATAGTAGTAGATTAGATCTCCTTTTTTTAAAATATCTGAAGGTTTTTTAGGATTAGGTCCTTGAGATCTGTCATTGCGGAAAGGAGCTGCCCATTTAAGTCCATCCCAGCTAATGGCGAGTGTTTTTCCTTGATCATTGAAAATGGCAACTTCTTTTTTATTGTCATTTATACTTTGTACAAGAGCAGGACTTACAAAGTGATAGATATCGTATTTTCTTAAAAATTCGCAAATTTTATCAGGAGTATTGTCGAAGTTTTCAATATTGCTGATATTATTAAAAGCTCCTCTATAACCGTGACGGCGGTCGTATGCATTTACTCCCTTGAAGACAGCGTAATGCGCATCTTCTTGCACTTTTGAGTTAACTGTAGTAAAAATTTCAATACCGTCGGTATAGGCTTTCTCTCCATATTTTTCTAAAGCAAATTGACGTGCATTTTCTGCTATAAAAGGAGCATACGCTTCAAGCGGCGCCCCATGAAAATAAGCTTTATAAGGCGCATTATCAGCCTGATTAAATTCTTCCTCGGTTATGTAGCCTAAGGTTTTCATTCGGCTTAAGACTAAATGGCGCCGTTCTTTAGAACGTTCAGGATTTGAAATCGGATTTAAAGTAGACGGTGCTTTAGGAAGGCCCGCAATTGTAGCGATCTCTGCTAAAGTTAAAGATTTTAAATCTTTGCCATAATAAGTCTGGGCTGCAGCAGCTACGCCAAAGCTTCTATGGCCTAGAGCTATTTTATTTAGATAAAGTTCGAGAATTTCATCCTTAGTTAAAACCTGTTCAATACGTAATGAGATGAAAATTTCTCGAATTTTACGTTCTAAGGTTTTTTCCCTAGTCAAGAAAAAGTTACGTGCTACCTGCTGAGTAATTGTACTTGCTCCCTGAGAGGCCTCTGCATTAGAAATTGCTACAAGTACAGCACGCATGATGCCAATTGGATCTATTCCTGAATGTTCATAAAAACGGCTGTCTTCGATAGCTAAAAAAGCCTGCTGCATTTTTAGAGGAATATCTTCAAGTTTAACCGGTATACGCTTACTCTCTCCGTACTCTCCTATAAGCTTATGATCGGCTGTATAAATTTTCATGGGGGTTTCAAAAGAAACCTCTTTGAGCTCTGCTACATTAGGAAGTGAGCCTAAGGTTTCATAATAGAAGGCACTAACCGCGGCACCAGTTAAGGATGCACATAGAAGACCGCCCCAAAGAACGGTTTTTATTACCTTAATGAACACAATTAAACCTCAAAAGTTATAAATCGGCATGATATTTTAACAAATATAAGGGCCGCTTATGTTTAAAAAGTGCTTAAATCTGCCTTGAGCTTATTAAAATTAAACAGACCTATTTGCTTTGCCGTTATTTTCCCCGTGTTATCAATAATAATATATGTTGGAACACCTATAATTTTATAATGTTTGATAAGTTCGGAAGTCAGCGGATTATTTTGATCGGTTACATCAATGCGAATGGGTTTTACATTGCTTATAATCTCTTTAAATTCTTTGCTGCTGTAAATTTCTTTATCAAGAGCATGACAGTTAGCACACCATTGGGCGCTAAAAGTCAGCAAAAGATTTTGATCTTTATATGCATCAAGATCGGATAGTTTAGAGATGGCAATAAAGCCGTCAGGAAGTTTTTCTTCTTGTTCTATAAAGGGCAAAGATAAAAGAAAGCTTAAGCAAAATATTCCTGCAGTAATTAAAATTTGCAGCTTTTTTGAGCAGTCTGCTTTATTTTTCAGGATAACAAATATGAAATAAGCGCAGCTAAAGGCAATTACAGCAGCAAGAATAAAAGTATAAGAATCTCCTAAAAGATGAGATATAAGATAAAAAGCGGTTAAAACCAAAGGAATAGCTAAAAGATTGCGGATAATTTTTCCAAAGCTCCCAAAAGAGACTAAAAAATTTCTTCCAAATACGCCAATTAGAAGCAAAGGAAATCCCATGCCCAGCCCCAGGCTTAAAAATAGCAGGCTTCCGAGTAATTGATTGCCCTGCGTAGTCACATATAAAAGAGCTCCGGCAAGAGGGGCGCTAGTACATGGAGTCGCTAATAAAGCGCTTAAAATACCAAATACGAAAGCCGAGCTTAAGGTACCTCTTTTTTGTTTAGCTATTTTATTTTGCAGATATAAATTAAACTTGCTGGGAATTTTAATCTTAAGAACTTCCATGCAGTCCAAAGCTAATACTATAAATAAGCAAGATATAAGCAATAAAGTTACAGGGTGCTGGAAAAATCCTTGAGATAGCATGCCAAAGTGAGCAAATATGAATCCTATGATGGTATATGTAAAGGCTAGAGCTAGAACATAGGTAAAATTTAAAATTAAAGAATCCTTAAGATTGCTGCTTTTAACTCCTGTGATCATGGCTGAAAATATAGCTAACATAGGCAGAACACAGGGAGTAAGGTCTAAGCTTATTCCTAAAAGAAAACTAAACAGCAGGGTTAAAATGATATTATCTTCAAAATGCTGATTAAAAAAGTTATCTTGATTTTTTGAAGCTGATTGGAGATAACCGTCAATTTTGGGCAATTTGATTTTGCTTATATTTTGCGGATAACAAATGCCATTATGATCACATCCTTGATAAGCTAAGGATAAGATGTCATTAGCATTTGATTTAAGTATTTTTATACTGACGTTTACATTATCAAAAAATACCTCATGTTCGCCTAAAGCATCTTTTATTTTTGCTGGAGGCTTATCAAAGCTCATTTCATAAATAACATCATTACCAGATACTTTAAAGCTATTTTGATAAAGATAGGCTCCAGGCTCAATAGTAAAGCTGAAGATAGCCTTGTCATTTTCTATATAGCCATAGCCTTGATATGGCAGATGTTGTTGTGAGTCTGAGGAAAGATCAAATAGCTTATCTATTTCATCGGAGGCATTGACTCTCGTAATAAAAATAATAGTCAAAGCTAAACATAAAATTATTTTTTTCAGCATAAATTTAAACCTGTAACTAAGTGCTAAAGTTAATCTGTAACACAGCTATCAGCTTTATTAAGAATTCTTTAATTAAAAAATTTTGTCTATATTTACATATAAAAAAGATAAGAGAAAAATTTTTTTTAGCTTAGATATAATAATGGTATTTAAGATATAAAGTAATATCTCGTTTTTTCTTGCGATAAATCTATTTAGTCGGAATTCGTATTTTATGAAGAATATTTTTTTTGCTTTATTGATATTGTTCATTTTAGAGCTAGTAGTTTTAATACAGGTAGGGTCGGCTATTGGAGCTTTAACCACTATTACTTTAATGTTTATTGCTATGATTATTGGTGCATTTTTGGTCAAATTGCGCTTTGCACAAATAGTTAAGCAAATTAGAGAAGAACAGCGCTTTGATCCGTCTTTAATTTGGATTCCTTTAGCTGGATTTTTGTTTATTTTCCCTGGATTTATTTCAGATATCATTGCACTGCTTTTGCTTTTACCTCCTATACATAAGCAAATTGGCAATATTTATGTAAAAAAACATCCTAATGGATTTTATTATGAAGAACACTTTTATTCTCAAAGTACAGAGCGCGGATCTAATAAAGGTCGGATTATAGATGGTTCTATAGATAAGGATCCTTCTGATTATGATGAGAAACAAAAATAAACTTAATATTTATCCTAAACGTAAAAATAATCTTTTAGGGTATTATTTGCTCTTAGTTTTAGTATGCTTTGTTTGGGGAGGTACTCCGGCAAGCGGAAGAACATTAGTGCAGCAGGTTTCGCCGTTTTTAATTACAGGCATGCGTTTTATTTGCGTAGGAGCTGTCATATGTTTATGGCTTTATCTTGTTGATGGTAAAAAGGCCTTTTATGTCAGTAAGCATAATCTGTTTATTCTGGCTTTTATGGCTATTTTAGGTATAGGACTGCACAACACTCTGCTGTTTTCAGCTTTAACTATTACGACTGCAACTAATACCGCTTTAATTGAAAGTATAGGTCCAACCATTACAACTATTCTAGCTTTCCTCTTTATAGGTGAGCGTTTGAGTTTTTTTGGATGGATCGGAATTTTTATTTCCTGCCTTGGGGCAGTATGTATTGTTTCTCAAGGCTCCTTATCTTTGCTTTTAGATTTAAATTTTAATACTGGCGATATATTAGTAGTAATTGCTGAATCTTTATGGTCTGCATATGTTGTCGTCAGCTGGAAATTAACTAGGGATATTAAAGCTTCCCAAGTAACAGCTTGGACAAGCGTAATAGGAGGACTTTTTTGTTTAATTACAGGAGCTCTAAGCGGTTCTCTGTATTACGATGATTTAACCTTTGAATCTTGGTTTTCATTTATTTATTTAGTAGCAGCCTCAGGAATATTTGCTTTTATTGCCTGGAATTATGCGGTTATGAAGGTTGGAGCTACTAAGGCGGGAGCTTTTATATATTTGGTGCCTCTTGCAGGAGCAATTATAGGCGTAACGCTTTTGGATGAAAGCATTAATTTAGGGCAGATCCTAGGCGGAGTAATTATTGTCTTAGGAATGATGATTACGGTAAAAGCAAAATTAACCTTTGCTGCAAAAAAATAAAAAT
>CAJKNC010000005.1 GCA_905201175.1 uncultured Succinatimonas sp. | reverse complement strand
AATATATTTATATTTTATGTATAAACTCATTCTATCATGTAAATAATATCTTTATTTTAAATATTTTTTTAAATTTTTGTCATAAAAATTAATGTCTCCACATGATTTGTATATGGAAACATATCAAACCCTTTAACCGCCTCTAATTTAAACCCTAGACTTAACAGTTTCTTAACATCACGCTTAAGAGCAGTCAAAGCACAGAAAATCAAACTCAGACAAGCTCCTTTAGGCAATTTAGCTAAGCTTTCGCATACCTCGTCTCCTAATCCTGCGCGGGAAGGATCTGCTATTACAGCATAGGTGTCAGAGTTTACACAGGAAGCAATCTTTTCTTTAAGATCTCCGGCAATAAAATCAACATTATCAACTTGATTGTAAAGAGCATTATCCTTTGCTGCAGCCACGGAAGCTTCAACAATTTCAATTCCGGTTACATGCTTAAAATATCTGCTGAGGCCTAAAGCCATAGTTCCTACGCCGCAGCAAAGATCAAGTGCTTGCTCTCGGCATTTAGCCTTCAAACAAAAATCTATGGCTTCATTATAAATTTGCTGAGCAATTACATGATTTACTTGTAAAAAAGTTGAAGGCCCAACTTTAAATTTATAATCAAAAAAGTTTTCCTCAATATATTGCTTTTCTCCTATCGAGATAATTTCTCCCTTTATGACCGAATTGCCTTCATAAGGATTGATGCAAATAAACAGAGCCTTAATATTGTATCGATCCGCTGTTATTTTAAATTTTTCAATTAAATCCTGATTTGGATAACTCGCAACAATCAGCATAGCTAACCGCTCATTACAGTCTCTAAGCAGCAGACTTCTTAAAAGACCTTTTTTTAAGAATTCATCATACACATCGATATCATTTAAAACATTACAAAGAGCTGAAGAAAAATCTGTAAACCATTGAGGCTCTAAAATGCAAGCACTTATCTCCTCCACTTCATGAGAGCGCTGCTTATAAAAACCGTTTATAAGCTTTCCTGAAGATCTGGCAAAATAACGGATAGTCTTATTTCTCACCACCTTAGAAAAATCGCTAGCCACAATCTCAGGAACAGGATATTCAACATGAATGGCAGCTAAAGCCTCAGAGATAAGTTTTCTTTTATAATTTAACGTCCATTCATATTTAAAAGCCCCTAAAACACAAGCTCCGCCTAAAGATTCAGCTTGTGCTGCATCTGCGCGATCTGGATTTGGCTTTAAGATTTTAATAAGCTTTCCTGGGCACCTTTTTGAGCCTTTTGCAAAAGGCTCGCCTATAATAATTTCTACCTCCTCTAAAGGTAAGGCTCCCTTGACATATATTTCTTTATCCTCAAGAAAAACAATACCTTCACCCTTAGGTGATAAAGAATGTACCTTACATATGCAAGTTTGCTTTTTCATAACTATAATAACCTTACTGAGGAGAAAATTTTCCATATTATTATATGGAATAGTCAAAAAGGATATAGTCCATGAAAACAAATTCTTTATTAAAAATTTCAATCATCAGTATAGCCTTGGGCACTTTAGCTTCCTGCACCAATGCTCCTACGCGCGTTGGCAATGTCTCTACTTATTATGATGGGACTATCACATCTCTTGAACTTGTAGAGGTTGATAGTAATAAATACGACAGTACAGGAAATACTTTCTTAGGAGCTATAGGCGGAGCTCTTTTAGGAGGATTAGTTTCCGATCATTCTTCAGGAGCTTTGGTCGGCGGTGCTCTAGGCGGTTTAGCCGGAGCCGGAGGCTCATATCTTGGAAATCGCTCTGAAGGTGTACGCATGACAGTTAAAACCAGCAATGGCCCAACTATCGTTGACACATATTTTAACTGTCAATTAAAAATTGGCCGTAAGGTTCGCTTGCTTTCAGGCAGTAATAACGGCGAGGTTCAGATCTACTATAATGGTGCATATAAAACTATTACGGCACAGACTCAAGCTGACTGTCCCTCTACCTACAACCTCATAAAAAAAGGCTCAACTATTAACGATTGATAATCTTGATTTAAACCCACTGCAGCCATAGCCACAAAAAATTTTGTGGCTTTTTTATTAGAAAAAAATTACATGTTTTTCAAAAAGATATCTTAATTTAATAAAAATTACATATAGTTAACAAATTAATAATTTATTTTTTACCATCGGTCTTTAAATTATGCCTTACAAAATTTTTAAAAATAATAAGACCGGAGTTTTTATGAAAAAAATTGCTGTTTCTGCAATTGTATTAGGTATGAGCATTGCCTCTTGTGTTTCTGCTGCTACTGATATTAGCGTTTATAATCGCGCCGTTGCAGGAGATATAACTGTTCAAGGCGGAGCTCGTCGCATTCACGGTAATATGGCAGAAATGTACCAATCTGAAATTGAATTGGCACAAAAGCAACATGCTAAAAATGTTATCCTTTTAATTGGCGATGGTATGGGTGATAGCGAAATTACCGCAGCCCGTAATTTCGCCTTAGGTGCAGGCGGTTCTTTCAAAGGATTAGACGCATTGCCGTTCTCAGGTCAATATACCCATTATTCTTTAAATAAAAAAACTCATAAGCCTGATTATGTAACCGATTCTGCAGCCTCTGCAACCGCCTGGTCTACTGGTGTTAAATCCTATAATGGAGCTATAGGCGTCGATGTAAACGGCAAAAGTTTTCAGAACATTATCGAATTAGCCAAGAAAAATGGATTAGCTACCGGTGATATTTCTACAGCTGAGATCCAGGATGCAACTCCTGCCGCTATGTTAGCCCACGTCACTCACAGAAAATGCTATGCTCCATCATCTACAGCCAAACTTTGTCCTGAAGAAACCTTAGATAAGGGCGGATTAGGTTCAATTTCAGAGCAGATCTTAAATACTCGTGCCGACATTACTATGGGCGGCGGTGCTGCATCCTTCAATGAAAAGGCTACTGCTGGAGAGTATCAAGGCAAAACCCTCTTAGAGCAGGCTAAGGAACGCGGCTATATTGTTGTAAATAACTTAGAGGAAATGCTTGCTGTTAAGGAAGCTAATCAGGATGCTCCTGTATTAGGTCTATTTGCTGACGGCAATATGCCTATCAGATTAAAGGGTCCTCAGGCTACTCTGCATGGCAACTTAGAAAAACCTGCTGTTAAATGTGAAATAAATGACAAGCGAGATGCCTCTGTTCCTACCTTAGCTCAAATGACCCAGAAGAGCATCGAGTTACTAAGTCAAAATGAAAAAGGCTTCTTCCTGCAAGTTGAAGGCGCTTCTATCGATAAGCAAGCTCATGCAAACAATCCTTGCGGCCAGTTTGGTGAAACTATGGATTTAGACGAAGCCGTACAAGTTGCCTTAGATTTTGCTAAAAAGGACGGTAATACCTTAGTTATTGTTACTGCAGACCATGCTCATGCTACACAGATTGTTTATCCTGATGCTAAAGCTCCAGGATATACTCAAGCTGTTATCACTGCAGACGGTGCTCCTATGACTATAAGCTACGGTAACTCTGAAGATGTTAACGATGCAGGCCATACCGGATCTCAGTTACGTATCGCAGGTTATGGTCCAGGTGCTCTCAATGTTATGGGCTTAACTGATCAAACTGACTTATTCTTCACTATTAAAGATACTTTAAATTTGAAATAATAGAACAGTCCCCATATTTTAAGTATGTAAAATAGCATACACTCCTTAGATTCAATCTAAGGAGTTTTTTTACAGCAAAAATCAATAATTCAATATATTTACAATAATATATCCTTATCCTATATCCAGGACAGATATACATACACGAAGCTGCTTTCTTATAAAAGCAATGATCTATATAAATACAAGGATTATTCTAGAAGGGATATTCTGAGGGTGGTGGCCCATTCCTGACTTGAACAGGAGACCAAACGATTATGAGTCGTCTGCTCTGACCAACTGAGCTAATGGGCCGTCAACGGGCATTATTATACACTAATATCTACATTATCATCAATATTTTAAAGATAAACTTTCAATTTGATTCAATTCTTTTTGAATAATGGTCATTTCTTTATATTCTTCAGGTGAAATTTGCTGAGAATATAAGCTTAATTGCCTAGCTCTGCTTTTCAATGGCTCAATTAAAACCATAGCTATCAGCCGAGCAAAAAGTTCTAAACGAGCGATCTGATCAAGCTCTGAGCCATCTGGCAAATTTAAGCCTAATGGAGCATTAACTAATAAATTGATGTATTTTTCTCTTTCAGTATTACGAAAACGCTCTACAAGCCTTGCCGTAGTAATATCAGGACATTGCTTGATTTGCTTTAATAAATATTCAAGCTCTGATGCCCCTTTAACCTTCAAAATAACACATAATCTGCTTAAATGGTCTAAAGCTAATCGATCATATTGAGAAGAAACCAATATTGGCTGCTGCAAAATAAAAGCCATCAGCCGTCTCATAGGAGTCTTCAGCAGATCCTGTTTTTCTGATGTATTAAGTTCCTTATTAGAAATAATCTTCTGCTCATAAATTCTATTAGATCTTAGCTGCAGATTATTTAACATATCATAAAGCTGCCGCTCATCTACACCGCTATTGGCAGACAATAAAGATAAAGATACTGTCTGTAAAGTCTGCAGAGGAATAAGCTTGATGTAATTTAAGACCTCTCCTAAATATTTACTAAACTGCCCTGGATCCTGCAAATTATAGTTTCCCTTTAGGTGAGAAATTAAAAATTCAGGATAGCTCATAGCCTTATCAAGGCAATTAGTAAAAGATCCTAGTCCTAACTCTCTCACATAAGAATCAGGATCATGCTCCTTTGGCAAGAAGACAAAGCGCATTTCATAATCGCTCTCTAAGATTGGGGTTACTGTATTTAAAGCATGCCAGGCTGCATTTCTGCCGGCCTCATCGCCATCATAGCAGCAGATTATTTTTTTTGCATAGCGAAACATTGTTTTAAACTGTTCAACTGTCGTGGCTGTGCCTAAAGATGCTACAGCTGTTGAACACCCCGCCTGCCTTAAAGAGATAACATCCATATATCCTTCAACAATTACAAAGTATGGGGGACGATTATTGTTATCTTTTAAGACTTCATATAGTCCAAAAAGCTCATTACGCTTACGATAAATTGGCGTCTCTTTAGTATTCATATATTTAGGCTTATCATCACCTAAACTTCGTCCGCCAAAGCTAATTACGCGTCCTTTTCTATCATAAATAGGGATCATTACGCGGTTACGATACATAGAAAAGATCTTGCCGTCATCATGCTTAACTAACATGCCTAATTCGACTAGCATTTGAACCTCTTCTGGACTGCGGCAAACTTGATCTTGTAAAAAATGCCATCCCTCCGGAGCATAGCCTAAACCGGCTTTTATAATCGTATCCTTAGTTAAGCCGCGCTTCTGTTCAAAATAATCCAATCCGAGCTTGCCTGCAGAAGAAAACAACACAGTACTAAACTTATGAGCACAGCGATCCATAATTTCATAATATTTTGCAAAGCGATCAAACTGTTTAGGCGAAGAGCCTGCCTCATATTCAATCTCAATTCCTGCAAATTGAGCGGCCTCTTCAGCAGCCTCAACAAATCCCAGATTTTTATATTTCATTAAAAAATCAATGGCATTTCCATGTTCTTTGCAACCGAAGCAATAAAACATTTGCTTTGATGGAGTAACGCAAAAAGACGGCGTCTTTTCATGATGGAAAGGACAGCATCCCATATAATTGCTGCCAGACTTCTTCAAAGTCACAAATTGCCCAATAAGCTTTTCAATTGCAATAGCCGGGATCAATCTTTCGCTGATAAAGTTACGAGCAATAAATGGCATAACAGTCCCTACTTATCTGTAAAAAAATAGTGATAAATAATTAAAGCCGCATACTAAATATTGTATATATACATTTAAAAATATTTTACCTATTTGCGCATTAAATACCAAAAACCTTTGCAGCTAACCACCTGTCTTTGAATAAAAATAATCTTTTCTTTTCTAAATTATAAGATTAAGCCCAGTATATTTTTTTTGATAAAATAAAAAGTTAAGAGGTAATTTTATGTCAACTTATTTTATTGGCGACGTGCACTCATGCGCACATGAATTAAAAGCTTTATTAAATAAAATTGAATTTAATCGTTCTAAAGACAGCCTGTATTTTACAGGCGATCTTATAGGCCGCGGGCCTTATCCTTTAGAAACTTTAAATATCATTATGCCGCTTTGCGAAGAAGGTATTGCTTTTTCAGTTATGGGCAATCATGAGCTCTTTTACCTGTCAGTTTCGGAAGGGATCCTCAAGGACAAGCCTAAGGCTATGATTACCGAACTGTTAAGTGCTCCTAACGCAAAACATATTTTTAGCTTCTTATGCTCTAGACCTTTTATGATTACCTCAAAATATCAACATTTTGCTCTAAGTCATGCAGGTATTTATCCTAAATGGGATTTAAATTTTGCTATAAAGCAGGCTAATGTATTAAAGGAATGCTTTAAATCTCCTCTAAGCCGCCGATTATTACTGCGCAATATGTATACCGATAGTGTCAATAACTATAATCTTGAAGACAGCGATCTCAATCACTGGCGCTTTAGCCTTAATGTTTTTACAAGAATGAGATTCTGCAATCTAGATTTAAGTCTTAATTATGGTTACAGCTCCACTACTGTAGAAGAAGCTCAGAGCCTAAATCTTATTCCTTGGTATGAGCGTCTGCAGCCATTAAAGCTTATGGATAATATTCCATATCTAATCATATTTGGGCATTGGGCTGCTCTGCAGGGACGCTGCTATAAACCTAATATTAAGGCTCTAGATACGGGCTGTCTTTGGGGAAATAAGCTATCTTGTTATTGCTATGAAACACAAGAGACTATATCTGTACCTTCAGAAGGCCATTTAGCTTCAAAACCTCAATTGAGGGCTAAAAATAATTAGAGTTAGCTATGAGCACCTATTGCGTTGGCGATATTCATGGTTGTTTTGCCGAATTTTTAAAAATTTTAAAAAAGATAAAATTTAATCCTAAAGAAGATCTGCTGTTACTTACAGGAGATCTTATAGGACGAGGCCCTAATTCTGTAGAAACCATTGAATATATTATGGATCTTTCACGCAAATACCAATGTATTCACGCGGTATTAGGCAATCATGATCTAAATTTCATTGCTGTAGCCTATGGCATTGCAAAAAATCGCCCTAACGATAGACTAAATGAGCTTTTAAATGCTAACAACTTAACCGAAATTATCGAATACCTCTGTTCATTACCTCTTTTATACTTAAATAAAGAAAAAAAAATAGCCTTAAGTCATGCTGGAGTTTATCCAGCTTGGGGTCTATATGAAGCTCAAAATCGATCTAAGGAAATTTCTTTGCTTTTAAACGATCCCCTAAAACGCAAATTGATATTAAGAAATATGTACGGAAATAATCCTGCAGCTTATGACAGCAAGCTTGCAGATCTATTGCGCTGGCGTTTTATTATCAATTCATTTACACGTATGCGTTTGTGCGATAATAAACTTAATCTCGATTTCGTGCATCGCTCCTTATCACCACAAGAGGCTCGTCCGCAGTCTATTTTTCCATGGTTTAACTATGGTCATCCCTCGCGTTTTGATGGCGATCAATATGAATTATTTTTTGGACATTGGTCAGCCCTCAAGGGGCAATGCTACCGACCGCATATTCATGCGCTTGATACAGGCTGCGTGTGGGGAAATTACTTAAGCGGGATCTGTGTAGAAACAGGCGAGCTTTTTAAGCTTAAGTCAAAACAAAAGCCCGCCTTCAATAAGAAATAATTTACCTGCGTACCCAGGTCTTAAAGCTATAGTTCAAATTTAGCTTATCGTCATGACAGTCTTGACTCTCAATACATTCAAAATTAAATTTATGCCAGTCTGGAAAGTAAGTATCTCCATCAAAATCGGCATCTATATGAGTAAGATGCAAAATTTTAGCATCTCCTAAAGCTTCACGATAAAGCCCCGCGCCCCCAATAACCATTAAGGTTCTATCCTCGACTAATTTGCATGCGGCTGCTAAAGATGGCACTATTGTAAGTCCCAAAACAGCTTGTTTAAAAGTCTGAGAGACTAATATATTGTTGCGTCCAGGCAATATTCTTCCTATTGACTCAAAGGTACGGCGTCCCATAACAATATCTTTACCTAGCGTAATAGCTTTAAAATGCGCTAAATCTGCCGGCAAATGCCACGGCATATGCCCATCAATGCCAATTACACGATTTTTGGCAACTGCAGCCACAATTTCCAAAGCTGCCATAGGCTAATTCCTATAAATAAACTCAGGCCCTTCTTCAGCTGGCTCTTGCTCCTGCTCTTCAGGTGCTTCAGGTTCAGTCCAAACAAAAGGCTCGTTATCTGTCTTGCTGCTTTCTTTAGCATGCATTTCATCAACAATATCCTGCAAGGCAAAAATAAGTTCATTGATTCCTATCTTATGCAGGGAAGAAATCATCATGCTTCTTAAAGGAACCTTTTCAAAGACAGCTAACAAGTTAGCTAAAATGCTTTTAGCTTCTTCTTCATCGATCTTGTCAATTTGATTTAAAACAATAAATCTAGGCTTTTCATAAAGGTCATGAGCATATTGCTTAAGCTCATTTTCAATAATCTTAGCATTTTCGACAGGATCACTGCCATCAAGAGGAGCGCAATCAACTAAATGAACTAATACGCGGCAGCGTTCCAAATGCTTTAAAAAACGCATGCCTAAGCCTGCACCAGCTGAAGCTCCTTCTATTAAGCCTGGGATATCTTCTATTACAAAACTACGTCCCTGAGCAGTTTTTACTACGCCTAGAGATGGGGTAATAGTAGTAAAAGGATAATCTGCAACTTTAGGCTTAGCTGCTGAAACAGTGCGAACTAAAGTCGACTTTCCTGCATTAGGAAGGCCTACAAGACCGACATCCGAGACTAATAACATTTCAAGCTTTAACTGATGGCGCTCACCGCGAGAGCCCATAGTTCTTTGTCTTGGTGCCTGATTAGTTGCACTCTTAAAATGGGTATTGCCATAACCATGACGGCCTCCACGAGCAACACACAAAATTTGCCCGTTTTCTCTAAGATCCCCAATAATCTCACCGGTTTCTATGTCAGTAACTCTAGTACCCACAGGAACTCTTAAAGTTATATCTTTTCCTCTAGCTCCTGTGCAATCGGCACTGCTGCCATTTTCTCCGCGCTCTGCCTGATAAAATCTGGTGAAGCGATAATCAACTAAGGTATTTAGATTGTTATCTGCAACTAAATAAACATGTCCGCCATCGCCGCCATCGCCGCCATCAGGACCTCCGCGAGGCACATATTTTTCGCGACGAAAGCTTACACAGCCATTACCGCCGTCACCGGCTTCAACACGGATCACGGCCTCATCGACAAATTTCATAAATTTTCTCCGTAAGTCAGCAAACGGCAGTAAGACTGCCTATATACTAAAAAGCCCTGCAACAAGGCAGGGCTTATAAATCTTAATCAAATCCGCAAATTATTGCTCAGCAGCAACAATTTCAACGAACTTGCGGTTATTCTTGCCACGGGTGACGAAAGAAACAACACCATCCTGCTTAGCAAATAAAGTGTCGTCCTTGCCTAAACCTACGTTAGCACCAGCGTGGAAATGAGTGCCACGTTGACGAACAATAATGCTGCCTGCAGTGACAGTCTCACCAGCATAGGCCTTAACGCCTAAACGCTGACTTTGTGAATCACGGCCGTTACGGACGGAACCACCAGCTTTTTTATGTGCCATTTATTCCTTCTCCTTATTACGCGGTAATACCGGTAATCTTCAAATCAGTATACCACTGACGGTGACCGGTCACCTTCTGATGGTGCTTGCGACGACGGAACTTGACAATCTTGATCTTCTCACCGCCGTGAGCGCCTAAAACCTTAGCACTAACCTTGGCACCGTCGATATAAGGAGCACCAACTTTAATATTGGTACCGTCGGAAACTAAAAGAACCTTATCAAGGGTAATATCGCTGTCAGCTTGGGCATCGAGGAGCTCAACGCTAAGCACGTCGCCCTCGGAGACCTTGTGCTGCTTGCCGCCGCAAAAAATAACTGCGTACATGCTCAAACTCCGGGTAATTGCAGGAGTTCTGCTCCCGCCATCCATATAAAAAAAGTGATTGCCCACACAGGGCGATAGTGGGACAGCATTTTACAGACAAAAATACAAAAATGCAAGTCTAAAATCAGACTACACTAAAATTTTATCTATATTAGGCTATTTTAATTAATACGTCGTCACGACGCATTAATTCCACTTATGAAAACATACGAATTTTAATTGCTTATTAAGCATATTTCAAGAAATTTATGGTGCATAATGATAAAATATTGCAGATACTAAGGAAGGGGATATGGATAAACACCTGCAAGTACTCGAAAATAGCCTGCAAAAGGTCGAGAACTACCTTTTTAACACCCTCTCAGGGCATAAGGTAGAAGAACACGTAAACTCCATGTGTATGCATGTTGTACGCTCAGGCGGAAAACGCATTCGCCCGCGCTTAGCTCTAGCTGCTGCTTTTGCTTTAGATATTGGTATTGATGAAAATCAGGCAGTTGAATTTGCTGCTGCCATAGAGCTTTTACATACAGCTACTCTTATACATGATGATGTAATCGATCATGCAGAATTAAGGCGAGGGAAAAGCACTTTAAATGCAACAGACGGCAATCACGTAGCCGTTTTAGCCGGCGACTATATGTTTACTCGCTGCTTTCTGGCATTGCAGTCCTTAAATAATATGCGGCTATTTGCAGCTGTGAATAATTCTGTCACCGCTTTAGTCTCAGGAGAACTGAAACAGCTCGAAAAGGTAGGAGATCTTCATATCAATTTTGATGATTATGAAGCCACCATTTATTGTAAGACCGGAGCTCTATTTGAAGTGGCTGTAACAGGTATGGCCATTTTTAGCAATCAAAGACAAGAAATAATCGATGCTCTTGCTCTTTACGGGAAAAATCTAGGTATTGGCTTTCAAGTAGTCGATGACATGCTCGATTACAGCTCAAGCTCAGAACATTTAGGAAAAACTGTGGGCGAGGATTTAAATGATGGGCGCATTACCTTACCTATCATAATTACTTATCAAGATTTGCCCTCTGAAGATAAGCTATGCTTTCAAAAAGCCGTAGAAAATAAAAATCTTAACGAAGTTTTAAAATTTATCGATAAAGCTGATGCTTTAGCTAAGTGTCAAAAATATGCTGATAAAGCCATAAATACCGCTATAGAAGCTTTAGACATCCTTCCTAATAGCCCATATAAAGATAGCCTTATAGATCTTGCTCTAAAGGCTATAAATCGCAGTTTTTAACCGATCTCCAATAATGCCTCTCTCCTTTTTCTTTAAAAGAAGATTTAGGAGAGATTTCTTTTCTTATATAAAACTTTTAATAAAACTTGTTAATAAAACATAAAAATATCTTTACCTTAAATATAAGGCTCGAATAAGGCTCGAAATTTTCAGTAATAGCTCAAACAGCTAATCTCAAGAAAAATCCCGGGAAAATTAGCTTGTTCCCGGGATTTCTGCTTTTCATTCCTTCTGCTGTGAAAATCATATAAGGAATGCAATAAAGATCACTGAAAATAAATAATTATACTAATTATTTATCTGCAAACGGATCTTCTAAAGTAATGGTCTGATTACGCTCAGGACCTGTTGATAAAATTGCAACCTTAGTTCCTGACAGCTCTTCAATACGCTTAATATACTTCTTGGCATTTTCAGGTAAATCATCCCATGAAGTTACGCCAAAGGTAGATTCTTTCCAGCCAGGTAAAGTTTCATAAATTGGAGTAACGCCTTCATACTCAGAGGCTGCTAAAGGAGGCAGCTTGGAAATAGTACCGTCTGGAAGCTTATAGGCAGTACAAATCTTAAGCTCATCCATGCCGTCTAAAACATCCATCTTCATTAAGGCTAAGCCTGAGATTGAATTGATTGTAACGGCTCTGCGCATAGCTACAGCATCATACCATCCGGTACGACGCGGACGACCGGTAACAGCTCCGTACTCATGGCCGCGTGAACGAATTCCTTCACCGATTTCATCATTAAGCTCTGTAGGATATGGACCGCCGCCTACGCGAGTTGTATAAACCTTGGCAATACCTAAAACATATTCTATATCTAAAGGACCTGCTCCTGAACCAGTAACACAACCGCCTGCTACAGTATTAGATGAAGTTACAAAAGGATAAGTACCATAATCAATATCTAAGAAAGTTCCTTGAGCTCCCTCAAAAAGAATCTTTTTATGAGCTTTACGGCCCTCAGACAAAATCTCAGAAATATCAGCTACCATCGCCAATAAGCGATCACGCAAAGGTACGATAGCCTCCATGATAGACTCAAAGCTAACCTCTGGCTCGTGATAGTAATTTTTAAGCATGAAATTACGATAATCAAGCAAGGACTTGAGTTTTTCCTGGAAGGTCTCCATATTCTTCAGATCCCCAACACGTAAGCCGCGGCGAGCAACCTTATCCTCATAGCACGGACCAATACCACGTCCTGTAGTGCCGATAGCATTTTTACCGCGCAGCTTCTCAGCTCCTCTATCGATAGCAGGATGAATTGGCAATAATAGAGCACTAGCAGCAGAAACCTTAATACGCTTTTCTACATCAGCTACGCCAGCTTTATCTAATTCAGAAATCTCCTCAAATAGGGCGATCGGATTGACGACTACGCCAGAACCAATCAAGCATAAGCACTGTGAATGTAAAATTCCGGAAGGGACGAGTCTTACGACCACCTTACGATCGCCTACGACTAAGGTATGGCCTGCATTGTTGCCTCCTTGGCTACGAACGACTATATTGGCCTTTGAAGTCAGAAGATCGGCAACCTTTCCTTTGCCTTCGTCGCCCCACTGTGTGCCCAGCACAATAACATTATTCATGTTTTTTCCTCGTCCCGGTAAAACCGGGGTATTTGTCATGTCTATTACTATAATAGATCTGCCCTAAAAGGCAGATCTCCTCTATAAACTATTTACTTTTACCAAAAGCGTTATTAAAGTACTTAAAAAATTCACTGTCAGGTTTTAATACTAAAATATCATTACCTGAATTCATTGACTGTTTATAAGCCTCCATTGAACGCAAGAACTCATAAAGCTCCGGGGAACGATTATACGCATCAGCGTAAATTTTTGTAGCCTCAGCATCGCCTTCACCGCGCAATTTTCTAGCATTACGTTCAGCTTCAGCAATCTTAACCATTACCTCACGATCAGCCTGAGCTTTAATTGTTTCAGCTGCACGGCGGCCTTCAGATCTATGTAATTTGGCCACAGCATCGCGCTCTGCGCGCATGCGCTGATAAATAGAATTTGAAACCTCAGGAGGCAAATTGATCTGCTTAATACGTACATCAACAATTTTTATGCCTAAAGCCTTAGCTGAAGATCCTATATCTCTTAAAGCATTTTGCATAACCTGATCACGCTTAGAGCTTACGATAGGCTCTTCATCAACAGCTTTATCATCAACAACAGCATCAAAAGAATTATCTATATTGTCGTTATTAGCCCCTGAAACTAACTCATGGATAGTAAGACGTCCGATTTGACTGCGCAAGGAATTATTGATGCGGCGGCGCAATAATTCCTCAGCCTGCATCTTATTTCCGCCGGCTGTGGTCAAATAATAGGTTGCAGCATCATCAATCTGCCATTTTACATATGAATCAATAATAACGTCTTTTTTCTCAGAAGTAACAAAACGATCAGCACTTGAGCTAATGGTTTGAATACGCACATCCATAGTTTTCACTTTATCTAAGAAAGGCACCTTAAAGTGAAGCCCAGGATCGACAATTTTCAAAGCCTGCTCGTTATCACGTACTACTTTGCCAAAACGGGTGACAATGCCCTTGCTGCCTTCTGAAATTACATAGCAGCCATGAAAGGCAATAAAGCCAATGATGATTACTAAAGCTAAGATTAAATTTAAGTTTAACTTACGCATTATCTGTCTCTCCGGATATCAGAATAACCTGAGGTATTTAAAGGCGGATAAGCGCTACCTTCAGTTTGAGGATTAACATTAGTATTCTCCTGAGTATTATTATTTACCTGAGGAGCAGCTTCTTTTGTTACAGGAGCCTTAGACACCATTTCCTGTTGCGGCAAAGGCATATATAAAATTGGTGCCTGTCCCTGCGGAGCATCGATTACAACCTTGCGGGACTTGCTTAAGATCTCTTGCATAGTCTCAAGATAAATACGTTTACGTGTAATATCAGGAGCCGCTAAATACTCTGGTAAGACTTCTTCAAAACGAGCAACCTCACCTTGAGCTTTTAATACTACCTGAGAGCGATAACCTTCAGCCTCTTGTGTAATACGCTGTACCTGGCCTTCAGCTTTAGGCAAGACTTCATTAGCATAAGCCTCCGCCTCACGCTTATAGCGCTGCTCATCTTCCTGAGCAGCAATAGCATCGTCAAACGCCGCTTTTACCTGTTCAGGAGCTCGTGCCGGCAAGAAGTTAACATCAACAATAGCAAGTCCTGTATTATAAGGCTCAATAATTGAGGTTAATAAATCGCGAGTATTCTGACGCACCATTTCGCGTCCTGAGGTTAAGATGTCATCCATTAAAGTATGACCCACCACAAAACGTAAAGCGCTATCTGTTGCCTCTAACAAGCTATTGTCTGGATTTACCACTGAATACAGATAACTTACCGGATCAGCTATGCGGTATTGAACATCCATTTCGACTAAAACAACATTTTCATCTTCAGTAAGCATTGTTCCTGAGGATTGAATAGCTCTTACTCGTTCAATATCTACGACATTTACAGTATCAATACCAGAAAATTTCCAGCGCAATCCTGGTTCAACTACATCGTAAATTTTGCCAAAACGCAAAACTACGCCGCGCTCAGCTTCTCTTACAGTATAAAATCCAGAAAATACATAAAAGCCCAAAAGCACCGCAATAGCTAAAGTCACCCCAAAACTTGAGCCTTTCTTAAAACTATTATTGCTGCCTTGAGATCCCTTCCGCCCTTTACCCAAAAACATATCTTTTAAGGCTTTGATAACAGCGTCAGCATTAAAACCTTGGCGATTTGTCTGTCTATTAGTACGCCCCCAAGGGTCTTGTTTTGGACTGTCTTGATGACCGTCATCATTATTATTGCCCGACCCACCAGAGCCAGGGGCATTCCACCCCATTATATCTATATTTTGGTTTTTCATAATTCTATTCAACCGAATCAAAATCAAATTCTTCTTCAATCCAAGGCAGCTTTTTCTCTATACAAGTTCGCGATAATGCCCCTGAAGTCTGCTTATCAATACGGGCACACTCTACAGCAGGCATTGATAATTGCAGATGAATACATCCATTATCATCATAACTTTCGCTATTTACAGCTGAAGCTGCATAAAGAAAAGCTCTAAGTTTACCCTCAGAGGGAGGAATAACCACCTCAAAGGAACATAAGTTATCACAAAGAATCTCAGATACACAGTCTAAAAGATTTTCAAGACCTTCTCCAGTCTTTGCGCTGACGTAAACACGAGTAGGTAAGCCATTTTCATCGCGCACCACCTCAAATTTACTATCTGCTACCAAATCACTCTTATTATATACAATAAGAGTTTTAACTTGTGCGGCCCCTACTTGTTTTAAGACCTCATCCACAGCTTTAATATTGTCTTCTTTACGCGGATCTGAAGCATCAACAACATGCAATAAAAGGTCAGCCTGAGCTGTCTCTTCCAAGGTAGAACGGAAAGCAGCTATAAGATCATGAGGCAAATGGCGAATAAAGCCTACCGTATCTGCAAAAACTGTCTTGCCTACGCTTTTTAAATTAACTGTCCTTAAAGTTGGATCTAATGTTGCAAATAACTGATCTGCAGCGTAAACATCACTTCCACATAAACGATTAAAAAGAGTAGATTTGCCTGCATTGGTATAACCTACAAATGAAACAACATTTATAGAATTACGCCGGCGAAGATTGCGATTTTGCTCACGCCGCCTTGCAACGATTTCCAGATCGCGCTTAATAATTGCAATACGCTCTCGTAAAGCTCGCCTATCTAGCTCAATCTGAGTCTCACCAGGTCCGCCGCGTAAACCAAAACCACCCTTTTGACGTTCAAGATGGGTCCATCCGCGCACTAAGCGAGCCTGCTCATATTGTAATTGCGCCAGCTCTACCTGAAGTTTACCTTCATAAGTACGCGCTCTCTGCGCAAAAATTAACAAAATTAAGGCAATTCGATCCATTACCCTTACAGAAAAGGCTTTCTCTAAATTGCGTTCCTGAGCTGGACTTAATTTACTATTAAAGACGACTGTCTTGGCTTCAGTGGCATTAACTGCTGCTGCCACCTCCAACACCTTACCTGATCCAATAAAAGAACTAGGATCTGGCGCCTCACGGCGACAAATAAAGGTTTCACAAGCCACACCGCCTGCTGATTCCACCAGTCGCTTTAGTTCCTCTAAATCTTCTTGATTTTCTTCAGCAGGCAACTCAACATGAACAAGTACAGTAGCGCCTAATAACTGATTATTAGAATTATCCGGCATTAGCCTATCTATACTCATCTAAAAATTAGGCTTCATTTTCTTCCCTATCTTCCTCAAGCTGAGGCAGATTTACTGCTCGAACCGGAACAATAGTAGAAATGGCATGTTTATAAACCATTTGATTGACTTGATTTTTAAGCAATACCACAAATTGATCGAAAGATTCTATTTGACCTTGCAACTTAATTCCATTAACAAGGTAGATGGAGACTAAGATACGTTCCTTACGCAGAGCATTTAAGAAAGGATCTTGTAGAGATTGAAGCTTTGCCATAATTATTCCATTTTTAATTTTATTTGTAACAGGAAGCTAATTCTTAACTAAAGCTAAAAACTTTTAAAGGCTTCAACTGTCGTCATAGTCAAAACAACTATTCAATCAGCAAAAAAAGGTTTAACCTATTTTTTGATTTTCAAGTATTGCTATCATAAATATCTATATGATTCTTCATTCTAGCAAAAAGAAAAGTCAAAATTCAGCCTATATCAGTTAATGATAAAAAAAATAATAATCGATAGTTACTAATAACAAATCAGAACCATGATTTACACGAAAACTGCTTAAATATTAAATTATAAATTCTTTCACATATGGATTTATAGCAGTTAAGATTTTCTGTAAATTATTTATATCACCAATATCAAGGCGTAATTTATTACCGCTTGAATTAGCCAAAGCACCTCTTAGCCAGGTCATTTGATGTTTTGCCAAATGAGCAGTCGCATGAATTGCCAATTCCTGCATAGTTTCAAAATCATATTTTCCTTCAAGGTATTCCCAAATCTGTCTATAGCCGACGCTGCGCATTGAAGGCATATTTAAATTTAAATCTCCCCTATTCTTTAACGTTCTGACCTCTTCTACAAAACCTTGCTCGAGCATTTGCTTAAAACGCAGCCTAATTGAGTCTCGCAGAGCTGACCTATCATCATTTTTGGGTAATAAGATACATTCAAAACGTTCAAAAGGACACGCTTCCTTAGGCTGCTCATCAAAAAAAGAGCTCATACTTCGCCCAGTTTGATAATAAACTTCTAAAGCCCGCGAAATTCTTTGCTTATCATTAGGATTTAAGCGCAAATAACTTTTAGGATCAATTTCTTTGAGCTTTTCATGCATTAGAGGCCAGCCAATTCTCGAAGCTTCGGCTAAAACTTCTGCACGAATCTTATCATCTGTTGGCGGCAGAGGAGATAAGCCATCAACTAAGGCCTTATAGTACATCATAGTACCGCCACAAATAATAGGCAAAGCTCCCCTTTGCGTAATTTCCTCTACCTTAATAATACAATCTGTTCTAAAATCGGCTGCACTGTAACTATCTTTAGGATCGCAAATATCAATTAAATGGTGTCTGACTAAAGATAGTTCTTCTTTCGTCGGTTTAGCTGATCCTATATTCATGCCTTTGTAAACTAAGGCTGAGTCCAAACTTATAATTTCACAGCGCAAATACCTGCTTAAAGCAATCGCTAAAGAGGTTTTACCTGAAGCTGTGGGACCTAATATTACTAAAGCGAACATCAAGCTTTTCCTAAAAATTCCTTAGCTAAGCGTTTAATCGGCACTTCCTGACAATCTTCACCTAAAGACAATAAGTCATCTAAGGATTCTAATCTATCTAAAAGTTCCTGGATTTTATTTTGGGTTAAAACTATCGGAGAAGAAGCTTTAGCTATCAAATCTGCTAATTGCATAGGACAGATACCCTTGCTTAAATCTTCTTTAGCTGCAGCTATTACTGTTAAAGCATTAGGGGCTAAATTAGCTAAATCACAGCTGCGAATAACCTCAGGTATAGACTTTAATGATACTATAGTACGGCTTAAATCTATGTTAAATCCGCAACGTTCGGCAATCTCTTTAGCATCTTTCAAAGCTTTAAGCTGCAAAGGTCCTAATTTGACGGCAAAAGGTACAAGCATAGGAGAGGTCTTAACATTATTATTTAAAACAGCCTGCATATAATCTGAAATTCTAATCTTATTTAACAGGCTTTCAGTTTTAACTAAAAACAGCCTCTTATCAAATAGAACCAAGCTTGCGCCGCAAACAGGCTCATCTAAAACTATCAAACCAGACTTTAATGCTGAACTTGAAACATCTATATCAGCTAAATTATGCACATGATTTATGCTGGCGTATGTACTGTCCTGCGCTCTAATTACAGCTTCCTGCGCCTTTTTGAAAAAACGCTCCTGCATTGGTGCAGCGGCTAAAGCTTTTTTTACTGGCTTAAGAGCTAAATCCCCCTCATGAGCCTCCTCAGAAATTACGGTCTTTGCGCTTACTCCGCTTGGGAAAGCAGGCAAGCTTTCTGGAGCTTTTATCTCGCTAATTCCCAAATTTTCCGCTAAAGCAGCATTATCGAGACAGCGGCTTAAGGAATTTATAATACTTTGCACGAAAATATCATGAACTTGAGCAGTATTATGAAAACGCACTTCATCTTTTCGAGGATGAACATTTACATCCACTTCATGAGGGTCACACCGTAAATACACCACAGCTCTTACAGGCACATTGCGGTGATAGCTTTCAAAAAAACCTTCTTTGAGAGCATGACTTAACATTCTGTCTGCAACAGCACGCCCATTCAAGAAAATATAAACAAGCTCCTGCACCTGAGCAAAAGCAGGCGGAGCTGACAGCAGAATGCCCTCTATCTCTAGAGCTGGATGTTCCCCATGAATAATAATGCCTTCGCGTTCGAATTCTGGACCTAAAAGCTTAGATAATCTTCGCATCTTTGAGCTTTCATCTACTGCTGCATTGACCTTACATAAACTTTTGCCTTCACTTATCAGCTCAAACCCCAAATGAGGATTAGCTAGAGCGCATCTAGTAAAGACATCTCTGATTTTAAGCATCTCCGAACGATCAGACTTTAAAAAACGTCTTCTTGCAGGGGTATTAAAAAAAAGCTCACTTACCTCAACCGTAGTACCATCCAAATGGGCCGCAGGAAATATTTTGCTTATCTGCTCAGGGCCTTCAACATATACGCTATATGCATTGTCAGCTTCCCTAACCTTTGAAGTCAGAGTAAGTTTTGAAACAGAAGCTATTGACGCTAAAGCTTCGCCTCTGAAACCTAAAGTTGTAATGGCATTTAAATCATCAAAAGTAGAAATTTTTGAGGTTGCATGCGGAGCTAAAGCCAATGCCAGTTCATCCTTAGGTATACCTGCGCCATCATCACGTACGCGAATAAGCTGTCTTCCCGCCCCCTTTATTTCTAAAGTAATTTTTTTTCCGCCGGCATCTACAGCATTTTCCAATAATTCCTTAACAACCGATGCTGGTCTTTCCACTACTTCTCCAGCTGCAATTTGATTTGCAAGCTGTACAGATAATCTTCTAATGGTCATGGTAAATATAAAGTTTGCCCTTTATGAATTACATTAGTTGTTAAAGCATTAACTCTTTTAATTTCTTTTACAGAAGTCTTATAGCGGGTTGCAATAGCAGATAAAGAATCACCTGCTTTTACTACCACTGATTTACCGCTAGATCGAGATCGCGCTGCAGACTCAACGCGCGATTGCAATTTTTTTGCAGGATATTTTTCATAATATGACTTAATACCCTGATAAATATGGTAGGCAATCTGTTTTTGATAATTGGGCTGATTTAATTGAATTTCTTCATAACGATTAGACAGATATCCTGTCTCTACTAATAAAGACGGAATATCCGGTGCTTTTAATACAGCTAATGATGCATGCACGGGGGTCTTCTTCTTTACATGAGTAAAATTTCCTAATTTTTTTAAAATTTCTGTTCCTAACAAATATCCTTCAGAACGAGTATTAGTTGAGGACATATCTAAAATGGTAGCGGCTAAATAAGGGTTGCCGACACTTTGCTCCAAAACTTCGCTTGCTCCTCCTAAGAGCTTATCAGACTGCTTATTTTTTAATATCTTGCCGTTTTCTCTGGTAGCCCTATTTTCGGATAAAACCCAAACAGAGACCCCTCGAGCTGAAGAGCTCTTTGAGGCCACGCTATCGGCATGAATTGAGATCAATAAGTCAGCTTTACGTTTACGCGCAATCTCAGATCTAGCATCTAAAGATAAAAATACATCTTTATTGCGAGTCAAAACGCTTCTGAATTTAGGATTAGAATTAATATATTTAGCTAAAGCCTGAGAAATTGCTAAAGTCACATTTTTCTCTCGCACGCCTCTTCCGCCTATAGCTCCAGGATCCTTACCGCCATGACCTGCGTCTATAGCAATAATAAAAGGCTTCGCTATCGGCATAGCCTGTACGGGAGAAGGAGGAGCCTTAGCTTCAGACACTGTTTCACTATCTAAATTCTGCGCCTGTCGCTTTGCCTGAGCTTTTTGCTGCGCTACTGTCTGCTGCGCATAATCTTCGCGCAGCTTAGCAAGCTTTTTTGAATAATTATCAGCTTGCTCTTTAGTCATTGTCCGCAGGCCATCTTTCCCTGCAGTACTGCAAGCTATAAATAAATCTCGCTCCTGTTCTTGCAAAGAACGAGTATCTGAGCTTTGTGCAATAGCGGTATTGCCGCTGCCGCTATGCGGAAAATCTATAACAATCCTATAGTTATCTGTTCCCTTTTGTGGCTCCAGAAGAAAATATTCTGGCTCGCCGCAGCTTCCGCGGGAAAACAGGTAACGAACATCATTGCCATCTAAAGCTCTATCAAATGACATTAAGCATGATTTATCATTAAAACTTATTTTTTGCGGAGCATTTTTAGCATTGTTTAAATTCTTAATACGTATATTAAAACTTTTATAACTCAATGCTGTGGTATATACAGGTTTTTTATCAACATCTATAACTATGCGCGTTTTATCTGTATTAACGTAAGAACGCAGTGCCTTAATTTCAGTCGCGCTGGCTACTGAAATTGATGTACACATAACAATGCACAAAAAAGACTTAATAATTTCAGATAAGAATAATTTCATTGAAATTTAGTGTTTATAGCTTGCATGTTGTCATCGGTGAGTAAACTTGATTCTATCACAACACGACGCTGATGCTGAGCGTAATCAAAAGTGATTTTTATATCGCTTTTAGGAATATAGCCGCAAGCCTTTTGAGGCCATTCAATTAAACACACCGCAGACTTAGAAAAATAATCGCGAATACCCATGTATTCAAGTTCTTCTGGATCTAAAAGTCTATATAAATCAAAATGATAGATTTTATAGCTCGGGAATTCATAGCTCTCAACTAGGGTATAAGTAGGAGAACGAACTACTCCATTATAGCCGCAGGCCTTAATAAAGCCGCGTGAAAAAGTAGTTTTTCCAGCACCTAAATCTCCATCCAAATATACACAAACAGCTTGATCTAGCTTTTGGCTTAGAGAAGTTATGATCTTAGCACAAATAGCGCCCAAAAGCTCAGTTTGTTCCTGTCCTTTAAGATTTAAAGTCAATGATGCCATTTACAAGTTTCCTAATATAAGGGCACAGATCTAAAGGCAGTGTGCCGATAATGCCATTTTTCATTGCAGATAATTCGCCTGCTCGGCCGTGAATTACAGACGCGCATACTGTTGCTAAATTTAAACTTAATCCCTGCGCCAATAATGCTGCAATCATGCCGGTTAATAAATCACCCATACCCCCAGCAGCCATAGCAGGGGAACCTTCAGAAATAATTGTAAACCGCCTGCCGTCATAAATAACTGTACCTGCGCCCTTTAGCAGTACTACGCCGCCGAAACGCTGATGTAAATTAAAAGCCGCAGTAAACCTATCTTGATTTACCTCTTGAGCACTTATGTGCAAAAGTCTGCCAGCTTCAGCAGGATGAGGAGTAATAATTAAACGTTCAGATTGAATAAACTCTCCTTCTGCAATCAAATTTAGCGCATCTGCATCAGCGATAATAGGCTTACGTACACCATCTAAGCTGTGCAAAACAGCACAAGCTTCTGGACTTTTACCTAATCCAGGCCCTATAGCAATTACATCAGCCCAGCAAATTGCACGGCTTAAAGCTTCCTCATCATGCATATTAAGCGTCATCAATTCAGGTCTCAATGCATTGATAGCACTAACATTATCCGGATCTGTCGCAATTTTTACCAAACCAGCTCCTGCACGTAGAGCGCCGACTCCGCAAATAGCGGCTGCTCCACCCATGCCGAAGGCTCCTGCAATCAACAGAACTTTGCCACTATCTCCTTTATTGCTCGAAGGTACGCGTACAGGCAGCTCTTGAACTATATTTTCATATCCTAGGCGCTGATATGGGATAGACTGATTACCATTTAAAAGCTTTTGTCCATAAAATGGCAAAACGTTTACTCCCAAACTTTCAAAACACAGCTCTCCTGTATAATCAACCGCATCTGCTGTCAAAAGACCTGGCTTTAACGCAAGCATACAGACAGTTTTATCTGCCTTAACGCAATTTCCTGGAACAAAGCCTGTGTCAGCCATTACTCCTGACGGAACATCAATTGCAATTTTATAGCCCTGAAGATCATTGATAAATAAAATCCATTCAGCAGCATCTGCTTTAGGAGCACTCTTGATACCAGTACCTAAAAGAGCATCCACTATTACTTCTGGTGAACCTTCTTGAGGTAAAGCAAACTCTACCTTGCCTCCTCTTGACTGATAATACTCAAAAGCAATACATGCTTCAGAGCCTTCATGCGGCCTGCCAGAAGCAAAAACGCGATGATTTATGCCTTTTTCAATTAAACATAAAGCAACTACATAACCGTCGCCGCCATTATTACCGCGACCACAGAAAATCCACACCTCTCTTGGATGCGGAAAATCTTTTAAAATATGGCTGAAAACACTATGACCGGCCTTTTCCATCAAATCATAGCAATGACCATTATGACTTTTAGCATGTACCTGTTCTATATAACGGACCTCAGCACTTGTGAAGACCTGCTGCGGAAGCTGTTGCATATTTCACCTCATCATTATTTTTATAATAATATCAGATGCTCCAACAAATTTACTCAATTCTTATAAGCATATGCTTATATAAAAGTTGCAAATTTGCACATTCATATATCAAAGCAAAGTACATCCTTTAAGCAAGCTTAAAATTTATTTAAGCAACTTGCATAAGTTAAGTTCGAAAAGATACCTAAAAATGTGATTTAAGCCTAAGGATATTTAACTTTAGATAAAAAAAAGTCTGTTAATATATCTAAATATAGATTTTTAATTAGAGGTAAACATGGAGATTCTGGGACTTGATATCGGCGGAACTGGCATTAAAGGAGCTGTTGTAGATACCTCCACAGGTGAACTAAAAACCGAAAGAATACGCTTGTTAACTCCTCAGCCGGCAACTCCAGACGCTATTGCAGATACTGTCTGTCAATTAGTAAATCAAATTGGCTTTGATGGCCCGATTGCCTGCGGCTTTCCTTCGCGTGTCATACATGGAATTGTAAAAACTGCCGCTAACATAGACAAATCTTGGATAAATATTCCTGTAGAAGAATTATTCTCTAAGCGTTTAGGCAGACAGGTCTATGTTGCTAATGATGCTGATGTAGCGGCTTTAGCGGAATTTTATTTCGGCGCGGCTAAAGATGTTCCAGGTACAGTATTGTTCTTAACTTTAGGTACAGGTATTGGCTCCTGCCTATTCGTCAATGGAACCTTCTGTCCTAATACTGAATTAGGACACCTTATTTTCCATGGAGACAGTGCTGAGCGTTATTGCTCAGGAGCTGTAAAAGAACGCGAAAACATCAAATGGAAAGAATGGGGCAAACGCTTAAATGAATATTTAGAGTATGTATCATTTCTTTTACAACCAGATCTGATTGTACTTGGAGGCGGCGCTTCTAAAAAATTTGAAAAATATGCAGAAGTTTTAAATAGCGATCTAAACATAAAGCCGGCACAGATGCTGAACTTAGCCGGCATTGTCGGAGCTGGCATGTACGGAGCCTTAAGAATTAAACAAAAATAACATCAGCCTGCCCTGCCTCAGGGCAGGGCTTTATATCAAACATAAAGCTTCAATCTTAATATCTAACCGCTCCACTCCAAAATAGCGGTTAACCCCGAGAGAATATACTACTTGCACTCTCATTCCTGGACACAGAGCTTTTTCAGCAGCATTAGCGCGCATTTTTATAGCCCACATCATAGAACCGTCTGCACAAGAATTTAACAATAAGCGTAAATGTCTGCCTGCAACAATTACAGCCTTTTCAATTATATATTCACCATCAAAAGTAGGCTCAGGAAAGCCATTTCCCCAAGGTCCAGATCTCTCCAAATCTAAAGCAAAATCTAAGCTGAGGTAATTTGTTGGCAGTTGCCCATCAGTTACCATTTCTATTTCCTGAGGACCACCAGTATGCTCTCTGGCTTTTTCATTAAAGACCTGGCGAAAACGTTCCAAATCTTCACGTTTTATCGAAGCTCCAGCAGCCATGGCATGTCCGCCATAACGTAACAATAGGCCTGGATTAGCAAAATCTACCTGTTGCAAAATCTGAGCTACAGCAAAACCCGGCACAGAGCGTGCCGATCCAGAAATTACTTCCCCATCTCCAGAAAACACAAAACAAGGAACATTATAGCTATCCTTTATGCGGCCAGCTAACAAGCCTGCAATCCCTGGAAGCCAGGAGGATCTATACAAGGTAATAGCGCTGCAGCCGTTTTGATTCTTAGCATCTTCTCGAGCTTCTTTCAAAGCAACACGCTCAAAATCACTGCGCCTACGATTACACATATCTAACCGTAGAGCTAACTCTTGAGCAAGATCTTCGTCATCCGTTAAAAGCAGATCAGCTGCAGGATTACCGTCCAGACGAATTCTGCCGGCAGCATTTAGTCGCGGGCATAAATCAAAGGAAATATTAACAGCATTGATGGTGGCTAAATCAATTTTAGCTATCTGCGCTAAAGATTTAATTCCCACAATGCACTGACCTTGATGCAGACGGCTAAAACCTGATTTGACTAAACGGCGATTATTGCTGTCAAGCGGGACAACATCTCCTATTGTACCTAAAGCAACTAAATCCAAAAATACGCTTAAATTAGGAGCTTTACCTTTATAAAAATTACGCTCTAGCAATTCATTTTTTACTGCACATAAAACATAAAATAAAACGCCTGCTCCACATAAATTTTTAGAAGGGAAATTATCTCCTGGCTGCTTAGGGTCGACAATTACATCTGCAGGAGGCAAAGTTTCTTGGGTCTCATGGTGATCTGTTACAACAACTTTAAGGCCTAAAGATTTGGCATGCTCTATAGCTTCCTTACAGCTGACACCATTATCAACAGTAATAATAAAGCTTACATGCTGCTCCTTAACATACTGCTCTATAGCTTCGATACTTAATCCATACCCGCCTTCATAACGAGAAGGTACATAAACACTGACATTTTTAGCACCTAAAAGACTTAAAGCTCTTTTTCCTAAGGCTGTACCAGTCAAACCGTCAACATCATAATCTCCAGCAATTAAGATGTGCTCATCATCCATGATGGCATCAGCTATAAGTTTTTTAGCTTTATCTATATTTTTCAGATCTTTATAATGAAGCAAATCCCTGAGCAGACATTCACAATCAGCCTGATTGCTTACTCCTCGACGCGCTAATAATTGCCGCAATACAGGATCTTGAATATACGGCTCTAGATTTTCATCTGCAACATGCTCACGTCGGGTAATTTTCACAATTCTTTCTCCAAAACTCCTTATTATAATAACAAAAATTTAACCTTGCCCTGATATTAGCTTATCAGCTATACAAAATTTTTCATTTAAAGGTCTTTAAAAGCGATCAAAACTCATTAAAGAAAAAATGCTAGTATTCTTAGGTTTAGGTTCTGATAAAATAACAAATGATGCTGTATTAAAAAAGAAAGCATAATTATCTAAACATATGCCAAATCAAAAATTGCAACCTCGCCTATTATTACTTCTGTTGCCATTAGCGTTGCTTACGCTGATCTCTTATGCTTTTGATTTGAGAGTACGTAATCAGTTTTCTATTGCACTGCAGTCAGATATACTTTTTCTGAGCAGATTATTTATTCCTTCTTTATTTGCTCTAGGAGCAGCTTTACTAATACCGACTAGCTCGCGAATATTGCAGCTTATAGCGGTAATCAGTAATTATTTTTTATTAGCATTTTTCTGCCTGCAAAATCTGCCAGGACTATTCAATCAGCCCACGGCTTGGGTAATTGCCTCATTATCATCTACCTTAGTATTACTGCCTGATCTTGATCGCAATGTTTCAAGAAAAAAACGCTCTTCTTTAATCATTTTAGGAGAATTGCTGCTGACCTTTATATTGCCACAGATTACTTTAATTATCCTTGTGATAATTGTTGAAAGTCTTGGAAATTTTATATCATCTGCATTTACTACTAATCTTGTCTCTTCTCCTTTTTCATGCATTATTGTGCCGATTTACAGTTTGATGCAGGCTTTGGGTTTTAATTCTTTGCTAAACTCTATAGTCAATCTTCAATATAATAATGAATACACTGACGCGCTTTTAAACAGCATCTCTCTTGGCAATATCTTAGTATTACCTATTATTTTATTAACTAGCTCTTTTATATCTTCTCCCCATCTGCGCCCTTTTTTATGTTTTTTTACTCTAATTGTACCGTTAACCTCTCATATAGGTACTTGTGTTTCTATTGAACTGACTATAATTTTGCTATTCCTGCAAGGTTGTTTTTTTGCTTTTATCTTAAGCTCCGTAGCAGCATTTTTTATAAGTCTTTATTATAATCTGCCTGCTTTAACCAATTTTCATCTTCTATATCTGCCAAATCTTTCTTTCAAGCATTTAAGCTGGATCAATTTTGCTCATAATTATTACGAATCTTTAATTGTTATTACTATAAGTACCTTATGCATACAGATACTTTTAGTACACTTATATAAATTTCGCTATATTCGCAATACACGTAGACTTCCTAACTTAAAAAATAAAATTAAGCTAAATAGACACAGCAGCCCAGATCTCTATGTCATAGCCTTACTTAAAGCTTTTGGCGGACTTAGTAATTTAAGTTCGATAATAAGACAAGGCCGTATTTGTTATATAAAAGCTAACGATCCTAATATCGTGTCACTAACAGAACTCCATAGAATATGTATGCACAAGCCCCGCTTTGAACGCAGCCATAATGTTTATGTTTTGGATATTGGAGATAACTGTGCCATCATCACAGAAAATCTCTCAGCTATGATTGCCGACATAAGTGACAGTTCGGATACGCATATTACTCTTTCTCAGGAATATATTATTAGATAAATAATAGGATATATCATGCAAGATACAGATTGGATACAAATTAAAATGCGTACAGGTAGTAAGCTCGCAGATACTGCAGCTAATCTTTTAGAACAGCTAGGCGCTATTGCTGTCAGTTATACTGATGCTGAAGATAGTCCTATTTTGGAGCCTAAGCCTGGCGAACGCCGTCTTTGGCCTGCTACAGAAGTTACCGGACTACTGCCCCAAGGAACAGATCCTCAGCCAATTTTAGATACTCTCAAAGCGATCTTAGGAGATCATCTGCCGATGCTTTCTACCCGCCTAGAAGATAAAAATTGGATCCGTGCTTGGATGGATCAATTCAAACCATTAAAGTTTGGCCGCCATTTATGGATCTGTCCTTCCTGGCTTAAAGTAGAAGAAAAAGATGCCATTATAGTTATGTTAGATCCAGGACTTGCTTTTGGTACAGGTACTCATCCTACAACATCATTATGCTTAAGTTTTTTAGACAGCCTTGATTTTAAAAATAAAAAAGTCCTAGATTACGGTTGCGGTTCAGGAATTTTAGCCATTGCTGCTCTAAAGCTTGGAGCACAATGTGCAACAGGTATTGATATTGATGAACAAGCCATTGAAGCTAGTAAAGAAAATGCAGCCCGCAATAATGTTGCTGAAAAACTAAGTCTTCATATTGGCGCAAAAAATGTACCTGACGGTAATTTTGAAATTACTGTGGCTAATATTCTCGCAGGCCCCTTAGCTGAGCTTGAACCTGATATAGCCAGACTTACAGCCCCTAAAGGGAAATTAGCATTATCCGGAATTTTAGTTGAACAAGCTCAAGAGGTAATTGATGCTTATAGCGCAGATTTCCATGATATGAAGCTTGAACAAAGTAAAGAAGGATGGGCTTTACTTACCGGTACTAGAAAATAGCATTCGATTAATAAGTCCAAAAATTGCGTTATAATATCTAATCCACAAAAATTTTTACAGACACAGGGAGACAGAAACGAGATGGCAAATATCAGACCCCGTGAACGAACCGCAATTATCCAATCTTTAAGAGCCGGCGTAACTCCTCGTACTGGGCTTGAACATATTCAAGTAGGTCGTGTTAATGAGGTAAAAGCTCTAATTGAAGATATAGATAATATCATCGACGGTGGCAGTGCCTTTCGTATCATTATCGGAGATTTTGGTGCAGGTAAAAGCTTTTTCCTGCAGCTTATAAGATATATAGCCCTTGAAAAAGGTCTTGTAGTCATTAACGCCGATATGTCCCCTGACAGACGCCTTTTTGCATCAGGAGGTCAAGCTCGCAATCTCTATAAAGAGCTTACACGCAATCTTGCCACCCGAGCTCACCCCGAAGGTAATGCCATGGTCTCTTTAGTAGAAAAATTTATTACTGAACAGCGACGCATTGCTGATGAAAAAGGCGAAGATGTAGAAAAAGTGATAAAAAATCGTCTAAATTCGCTTTCTGAATTAGTAGATGGATACGATTTTGCTCAGGTAATTGCTGCTTATTGGCGTGGTTATCATGAGGATAACGAAAATCTTCGTAACGCAGCAATTCGCTATCTGCGTGGCGAATATACTTCTCGCGCTGATGCTAAAAAAGATTTAGGGGTTAGAGCGATTGTTGATGATCAGAACATTTATGATCACATCAAATTACTTGCTCGTTTTGTTACACAAGCTGGCTTTAAGGGCTTATTAGTTAATCTTGATGAAGTTGTTAACCTTTATAAGCTTCCTTCTCAACGCTCCCGCACAGCCAATTATGAGCAATTATTACGCATTCTTAATGACTGTCTGCAAGGAAGCGCTGAACACTTAGGATTTCTCCTTGGCGGTACTCCTGAATTTTTAATGGATCAGCGTAAAGGTCTATACAGCTATGAGGCTCTACATACTCGCCTGGCAAATAATACCTTTGCTGATATTGCCCATGTAGTTGATTATCATGCGCCGATATTGCCTTTACAGAATCTTTCCCCTGAAGAGGTTTTTGTTTTACTATGCAATATTCGTAATGTTTTCGCCTCAGGAGATCCCAAAAAATACTTACTGCCTGACGAAGCTTTAACAGCTTTCTTAAATCACTGCGCCCAAACTATAGGCGAAGCTTATTTCAGAACACCTAGAAATACGATTAAAGCTTTTGTCGATTTATTAGCTGTAGTAGAACAAAATC
This sequence comes from uncultured Succinatimonas sp., assembly GCA_905201175.1. Taxonomy (GTDB): domain Bacteria; phylum Pseudomonadota; class Gammaproteobacteria; order Enterobacterales; family Succinivibrionaceae; genus Succinivibrio. The sequence continues at coordinate 6,505 of CAJKNC010000005.1, read as the reverse complement.
CTGAAATCAAATGGCAAACACTTGTAGGAACTATAAACGTTGATAAAGAAAGCTCAGGACCTGAACTTGTAACTATCAATAAGGATCAGCCGGATAATCAGGCAGATAATAATAAAGATGACGATGAGCTAATGTCATTTAAACTTTAAGGATCATATGGAGCAAAAAAATACCTTTGAGCTCTTAAATCGGGATTTACAAAAATGGATCTTTCGTAAAGGCTGGAAAGATCTGCTTCCGATTCAAAAAGCTTCTGTTGGACCTATCCTAAAATGCCAAGATGACATTATTATCTCAGCTTCTACTGCTAGCGGGAAAACAGAGGCAGCTTTTCTTCCTGCAATAACTGCAATTTGCCAATCACCACAAAAAAAAGGCATAAGAATTCTTTATATAAGTCCTCTTAAAGCTCTTATCAACGATCAATTTCGCCGCCTAGACGAAATGACCTCAGCAATGTCTTTAAAGGTTACTCCTTGGCATGGTGACGTTTCAGCAAATAAAAAAGATCAAATCTTAAGAAATCCAGAAGGAATTATTTTAACTACTCCTGAATCATTAGAATCGATGCTGATAAATCATGTCAATTGGCTGCAAACAGCTTTTAATGGGCTTGATTTTATTATAATTGATGAATTTCATGCCTTTATAGGCACAGCTCGAGGCTATCAGCTGCAATCACAATTACACCGTCTTGACAATCTTATTGGAAGACAAGTTGTACGCATCGGTATTTCAGCAACTTTTGCTGATGCCTCGGGAGTAATCAAATACCTAAGACCTAATAGCAATCGTCACTGTGAAGTCATCTCTCAAACTAATTCTGGAACAGATAAGCTTTCCATTCAAATCAGAGGCTATGAAATCAAGGAATATCTGCATAATGCCGATGATAATCCCCCTGATCTTAAAGAAGAAAAGAAGCATATTAGCCAAGAATTTCAAAGTTTATCAAACGATATCTTTAGACTATTAAGAGGGACTACCAACTTAGTTTTCTGTAATTCACGCTTTTATACGGAAGCTATTGCCGGCATTCTACAAAATCTCTCCGCACAGCATCATGTGCCAAATGAGTTTTTTCCTCACCATGGCTCATTATCTAAAGATATGCGAGAGAGTCTTGAGTACAGATTACAGCAAGGCAAGCTCCCTACTACCGCGATCTGTACTGCTACTTTAGAATTAGGCATTGATATTTCTAATGTGCAATCCATTGCCCAGATAGATCCGCCTTCTACAGTATCATCTCTAAGACAACGTTTAGGTAGATCTGGCCGTCGTGATCATTTAGCTGTATTGCGTTTATTTATCCCAGAATATACAGGCTTACGCATGCCTTTATGTTCTATTCTTTCAGAAAATACCGTACTGTCTATTGCAATGATAAACCTATTGCTAAAGCGCTGGTATGAACCGCCATATAAACAAGAGTATGCTTTTTCTACGCTATTACAACAAACATTATCTGTAATTGCATCTTATGGAAGCGTTTCTGCAATGGCTCTTTATAACCTGCTTTGCAAAACAGGGCCTTTTTCAATCTGTACACCTAAAATATACAGCAGATTTCTGAGAGATTTAGGTAACAGTGATCTTATTGTGCAATTAAATGATGGCTCCTTAACTTTAGGTCTTGAAGGAGAAAAATTAGTTTCCGATTGGGGATTTTATGCCTCTTTTAAAACTCCTGACGAATATACTATTGAGGCCGATAACAAAAAAATAGGTACTGTGCCTTTAACAAGAAGTCTTGAAATAGATGATGTTTTCCTATTTGCTGGTCGAGGCTGGAAGGTCGTTTTTTTCAGCGAAGAGAGAAAACTAATTGGCGTTAAGAGCAGCAATCTAGTTGCTGAACCACTTATGCTTTATGGCAGCAGCGGACAGATTCACGATACAATTCGTGAAGAGATGTACAAAATCTACGTCAAAGAAGAAATACCTCCTTTTTTAAATAAACAAGCTAAACTAAATTTGGCTAATGGCATAAAAATCTTCAAGAGCTTGGAACTTAAGCACCATCATATAGTAAATGGTCCACAAGGATTAGCAATATTCCCTTGGAAGGGGGACTGCATATTAAGAACTATAATGCTGCTTTTAAAAAAAGAATCAATCAAAGCCAGCATTTGGGGATCACATCTTGAGTTGGGATTTACATCGCTTGATACTTTGAAAGTAGCCATATTTAACCTTCTAGATTGCAAAGAAATTAAAGGAACAGATCTTGTTGCTAAAATTCGTAATTTAAATCTTGAGAAAAATGATGATTATTTAAGTATCGATCTTAAGAGATTAAGTTACGCACACAGCAAATTAGATATAGAAGGAGCTCGTAATTTCTTAAAATTACTGTATAAAGAACTCCAAGAAAATCCACCTAAAAGTGTAAATATCTCCTGGTCCGCAGCCTCACCAAACTGATAGTTTACCTGCAATCAATTATTGATCGCAGGTAAAGCATTTAAGAAGCTTATTTCAGTAAAAAAATATAGGCTTTAGAAACGAAAAAAACCCGAGTCATCAGACTCGGGTCTTTCAAAAGGGAAGCCCGGCGGTGATCTACTCTCACACAAACGTACGTTGCACTACCATCGACGTGACTGCATTTCACTTCTGTGTTCGGAATGGGAACAGGTGGTTCTACAGCACTATGGCCGCCGGGCGTATTCTGTCTAAAATTCGTATCCAAGCTTCTTTATCGGTCCTTTACTTCAAAGTCTGCCTCTCGGATGCCTTCCGGGGCTGTATGGTCAAGACTCTCAGATAATTAGTACCGGCAAGCTCCACCCTTCACAGGGCTTCCACATCCGGCCTATCAACGTCGTAGTCTTCAACGGTCTTTACAATCTCTAGGATTGGGATGACTTATCTTAGGGTCTGCTTCCCGCTTAGATGCTTTCAGCGGTTATCAGGTCCGAACTTGGCTGCCGGGCCGTGCCATTGGCATGACAACCCGTAAACCAGAGGTTCGTTCACTCCGGTCCTCTCGTACTAGGAGCAACTCCCTGCAATCATCCAACGCCCGCGGTAGATAGGGACCAAACTGTCTCACGACGTTTTGAACCCAGCTCGCGTACCACTTTAAATGGCGAACAGCCATACCCTTGGGACCAACTTCAGCCCCAGGATGTGATGAGCCGACATCGAGGTGCCAAACACCGCCGTCGATATGAACTCTTGGGCGGTATCAGCCTGTTATCCCCAGAGTACCTTTTATCCGTTGAGCGATGGCCCGTCCATATGGAACCACCGGATCACTATGACCTGCTTTCGCACCTGCTCGAGTTGCTGCTCTCGCAGTTAAGCCGGCTTATGCCATTGCACTGACCTCACGGTTTCCGACCGTGATCAGCCGACCTTCGTGCTCCTCCGTTATCCTTTGGGAGGAGACCGCCCCAGTCAAACTTCCCACCAGACACTGTCCTCGGATTCGTTTCCTTAGTTAGAACCTCAAAACTGTCAGGGCGGTATTTCAAGGTCGACTCCACGAAAACTGGCGTTTCCGCTTCTATGTCTCCCGCCTATCCTACACAAACAGGTTCAAGGTTCAGTGTCAAGCTGCAGTAAAGGTTCACGGGGTCTTTCCGTCTAGCCGCGGGTACACTGCATCTTCACAGCGATTTCGGTTTCACTGAGTCCCGGGTGGAGACAGCGTGGCCATGGTTACACCATTCGTGCAGGTCGGAACTTGCCCGACAAGGAATTTCGCTACCTTAGGACCGTTATAGTTACGGCCGCCGTTTACCGGGGCTTCACTCAAAGGCTTCGCTTGCGCTAACCTCATCATTTAACCTTCCGGCACCGGGCAGGTGTCACACCCTATACTTCCCCTTTCAGGTTTGCAGAGTGCTGTGTTTTTGTTAAACAGTCCCAGCCACCATTTATCTGCGGCTGAGCTTAGCTCAAAGAGCTAGTCTTCTCACTTAGCTCAGCGTACCTTCTCCCGAAGTTACGGTACAATTTTGCCTAGTTCCTTCACCCGGGTTCTCTCAAGCGCCTTGGTATCTTCTACCCGACCACCTGTGTCGGTTTGGGGTACGGCCTGTCTCATCTTTAGCTTAGGGGCTTTTCCTGGGAGCCTGGCCACAACTGCTTCAGTACCTTAGTACCTCGTCTCAACTCTCAGATTATCGAGATATGTCTTTTAACCCACATCCCTACCTACAGTCTTTCACCGGAACTTCCATCCTCCGGCCAGCCTTACCTTCTCCGTCACCCCATCGCAATGAAACACGGTACGGGAATATTAACCCGTTTCCCTTCGACTACGCTTTTCAGCCTCGCCTTAGGCACCGACTAACCCTGCTCCGTTTAACGTTGAACAGGAAACCTTGGTCTTCCGGCGAACGGTTTATTTCTCCGTTTTATCGTTACTTGCGTCAGCATTCGCACTTGTGATACCTCCACGAACAATCCCTTGCCCGCTTCTCAGGCTTACACAACGCTCCCCTACCACTTGCATTCTTCATGCAAATCCGCAGCTTCGGTGTCTGATTTTAGCCCCGTTACATCTTCCGCGCAGGCCGACTCGACCAGTGAGCTATTACGCTTTCTTTTAATGATGGCTGCTTCTAAGCCAACATCCTGGCTGTCTATGCCTTCCCACATCGTTTCCCACTTAATCAGAACTTCGGGACCTTAGCCGACGGTCCGGGTTGTTTCCCTCTTCACAATGAACGTTAGCACCCACTGTGTGTCCCCTGCTTACAACTGAATGGTATTCGTAGTTTGCAATTGGTCGGTATCCCGCAATGGAACCCTTCCAATAACAGTGCTCTACCCCCATCCGCCCCTGCAGGACGCTACCTAAATAGCTTTCGGGGAGAACCAGCTATCACCGGGTTTGATTGGCCTTTCACCCCTAGTCCCAGATCATCCTCTGGCTTTGCAACGACAGTAGGTTGGGCCCTCCGGCAGGTGTTACCCTGCTTTCAGCCTGTCCAGGACTAGATCACTCGGTTTCGGGTCTACCTGCATCAACTCTCCGCCCTATTAAGACTCGGTTTCCCTACGGCTCCCTCATCAAAGTTAACCTCGCTAATGCAGATAACTCGCTGACCCATTATACAAAAGGTACGCAGTCACCCCGTAGGGCTCCCACTGCTTGTACGCACACGGTTTCAGATTCTATTTCACTCCCTTCACCAGGGTTCTTTTCGCCTTTCCCTCACGGTACTGGTTCACTATCGGTCGTCAGGTAGTATTTAGCCTTGGAGGATGGTCCCCCCTTCTTCAGACAGGATACCACGTGTCCCGCCCTACTCTCGCTCATCGTCAGCACACTTCCGTATACGGGACTATCACCCTCTTCCGTCAGCCTTCCCATGCTGTTCTACTCGTATGCCGCCAACTTTTGGGCTCCTTCCCGTTCGCTCGCCGCTACTGAGGAAATCTCGGTTGATTTCTTTTCCTCGGGGTACTGAGATGTTTCACTTCCCCCGGTTCGCCCTTAGCACTTCTGTACTAAGTAACACTTGCGTGTTGGGTTGCCCCATTCGGATATCCCAGGCTATTGCGCCCCTTATCAGCTTACCTGGGCTTTTCGCAGATTTGCACGTCCTTCTTCGCCTCCTGACGCCATGGCATCCACCATGTGCGCTTATTCACTTGACCATACAGCCCCGGATTGCTCCCGAAACTATATGCTCCAGCTTTCTCTCGCCGGAAAACATCTTTCAAAGCTTTCTTCGCTTGTAAAAAACCTTTTCCTTTCCCTTAGATTTCTCTAAAGGGGATTTATTACTTCTTTCATAAATCCTATTTTTTTCTTTGTTTCAGCTTGTTTACGAATTTTTAAAGAACTTGGAGCTTTTGTCCATAACAGTGCTCTATCTCTAAACCACTCTTATGGACAGATTAAAGACTGGTGGGTCTGAATGGAATCGGACCATCGACCTCACCCTTATCAGGGGTGCGCTCTAACCAACTGAGCTACAGACCCAAAACCTTCAATCTCGCTTCTTTCTTCTAAACTTAAGTACGAATAATCTGTGTGAGCCCTCATTTCCAAGGTCTTCGTTAAGGAGGTGATCCAACCACAGGTTCCCCTATGGTTACCTTGTTACGACTTCACCCCAGTCATAAACCACACCGTGGTAACCGCCCTCTTTTCAGTTAGGCTGGCCACTTCTGGTGCAATCCACTCCCATGGTGTGACGGGCGGTGTGTACAAGGCCCGGGAACGTATTCACCGCAACATTCTGATTTGCGATTACTAGCGATTCCGACTTCATGGAGTCGAGTTGCAGACTCCAATCCGAACTTAGGGACGCTTTCTGGGTTCCACTCCACCTCGCAGTTTCGTCTCCCTCTGTACGCCCCATTGTAGCACGTGTGTAGCCCTGACCGTAAGGGCCATGATGACTTGACGTCATCCCTGCCTTCCTCCAGTTTGTCACTGGCAGTCTCCTTTGAGTTCCCGGCTTTACCCGCTGGCAACAAAGGACAAGGGTTGCGCTCGTTGCGGGACTTAACCCAACATCTCACGACACGAGCTGAC
>CAJKNC010000004.1 GCA_905201175.1 uncultured Succinatimonas sp. | reverse complement strand
ATATTTGAATATAAACAAAATTTTATTGTGGGAGTGAGCTTATATCAGGAGTATACTAAACAGCGTTTTAAGAGATTACTTTTAGAAAATGACAAGTATAAAAAAAGCCCTAATCTGCATGGCTTATTTCGGTATAAGCTCCTCAAATGCAGCCTTGATGTGGGAAATAGGCGAACTAAATTATCCTAGTGGCGAGAGTGAAGTTTCTGCCTTTATCAATACTCAAGGTCAAACTCAGCTGCAAACAGTACTATGTACGCGTAATTTGCGCTATGACCATAGATTTACCCTGCTTTTAGATAAACCATCCCCTTCTGATATGGTTATTCAGGCTAAGCTCAATTCTGATCGTTTAGAAAGTATAGCTTACGGTGAAGTTCAGGATAATGCCATAGATTTTCAAGTCGAAGAAGAAATCCTTACTGATTTGCCTGATACTAGTCATCTGGAGTTTAATTTTGACGATATAGATGCTAAGTACCTAGGCTTGCCTCAGAAGCTTGAGATTCCAATGCTTGCGGCAGATTTGAGTATACGTCATGTAGCATCTGAATGTACGTTCTTGTGTCTAAATAATGGATTTTCATGCTCGCAGCGATTGCTTTCAGCCATTTTGTGGCCTAGAGATTTTTTCTCTAAAGCGCAAAATCTAGATGATATTGATTTTCTCTGTACAGAAAAAACTAAAAGCGGATCGAGCCGTTTTAATTTAACGGCCGGCTGTAAATTTGCTTTAGATCGCTTTTATCGTCATGACGGCAATGGTCCGTTATCTTTTTTAAATAATCTTTTTAACGGAGAAAATTCTCTCTACGAACAATATCAAAGAGATTGGAATAATGCTGTAAATCAAAGCCACCAAGGTGCGCTGAGTGCAGATATTTACGCTCGAGGTGAAGAGTGGTATCTGCTTTTATATGCTTTAGTTAGCAATAAACATATTTTAAATTTTACTAATTCCTACTATGAAATAAAAAATAGTAAAAGCGATCCAACAACATTAGTCTACGATATAGACAACCGTTATGAACTGGAATCTTTAAAATATACGGCTGTATTGTTAAGGCGTTTTCAGGGGTCTCTACAGTCAAAAGAAGCTATAGGCAAAGCATTAAAAAGTTGGGCTGAGTTTTATCGTGAGCTGCAGACTATTTTGCCCCAGATAAATCAAGCTCAGGCTATAAGACCTATTATTTATAAAACAATGCTTATGCGCGTATGGAAGCTGGCAGGCAAGCCGCAGGGGATTATTTTAGATCCTAAAAAAGCTTTTAGACAGGGCAGCGAAAATAAGACTGTTACTGGAGATTATCTGGAGAAAACCTGCGCATTTTTTGATGGTGCTAATTCTGAAGAGTTTTATTTTGCCTCTGATGAATGCATAAAAGGAATTTATGCGTCTTTGCGAGGAGAAGGGCTTAAGACAGATAAGTTTGCAGCTGTTGCTGAATCGTGGGATGCTTTTGCTAAGAAGTGGAATTCTTCTGTATTCTTTACGGACAGCATTGATGATGCTGTAGGGGAGCATTTAAGGTCTAACCTAGGCTTGGCACTTATTTCTTTATTTCGCGAATATGGCTTCGGCGATTATTTCCTAATGCGTCAGTGCTTGTCTAGTCAAGATGAAGATATATGTGAATACGAATCAAAGAAAGCATATGATACTTATGTGCAAGAACTGCAGAACCGCATTGATGCAATCGGCGAGGTCAATGCAGAGGATGCAAAAATTCTGGGGCAATTGTCTAATCTTTGGCAAGACTATTATAAAAATTTAAGTATATATGTTGATGCTTTGGTAAAGCGAGGAAAAGTTATGCCATGGAGAGCCGGCTTTGTTAAAGGTACAGCTATTGTGGTGCAAACTAATGCGCTTTTGAATTTTCCTTACGATCGCGAAGAATTGCCGGATGAGAGTTTAGAGAGTGGTGATATAAATTAAAAACCATCTGCAGTTTTTAAACTGCAGGCGGCTTATATTTAGTTGTGGATCTCTTCTTGAGCTTGGCGTAAAAGCTCGTTAAGGCCTACTTTAGAGCGGGTTTTTTCATCGACATGTTTAACGATGATGGCTGCATAAAGCGAGTATTTACCGTCTTTAGAAGGCAGATTTCCTGCGACAACGACAGAGTGAGGAGGAATATAGCCATAGGAGATCTCGCCTGTAGTGCGATCATAAATACGTGTTGATTTGCCTAAGAATACGCCCATAGAAATAACAGAGCCTTCTCCTACGATTACACCTTCAACAACTTCAGAACGAGCACCAATAAAAACGTTATCCTCAATGATGGTAGGACCTGCTTGAAGAGGTTCTAGAACACCTCCTATGCCAGCACCGCCTGCAATATGTACATTACGTCCTACCTGGGCACAAGAGCCAACTGTAGCCCAAGTATCTACCATAGTGCCAGAGCCTACGTGAGCTCCAATATTTACAAATGAAGGCAATAAAATTACGCCATTTTCCAGATAAGAGCCGCGTCTTACTATACAGCCAGGACAAGCGCGGATTCCTTCTTTTGAAAAACGCTCAGCATCATAGTTTTGGAATTTTAACGGAATTTTATCGAAATAGGCTCCGCCAGGGATTTCGGTAAGAGAGCTGTCATGAATTTTAAAAGATAATAAAATGGCTTTTTTAATCCACTGATGAGTAACCCATGTACCGTCAATCTTTTCTGCAACGCGCAGATTTCCCTTATCAAGTTCATCAATTACTGATTCAACCGCATTTTTAATTTCAGGGCTGACAGTTTTGGAGCTGATTTGAGCACGTTCTTCAAAGGCTCCTTCGATGAGAGTTTGCAAATTCTCTTGTGACATCGTAATCTTCCTCAATTATTACTATTATTATTTCCCTCTAAAGCTTCATATAAAGCAGATGACAAAATTTCTTGCTGTTTTTCATCTAAGGGCAAACCGTTGATATCGGTAACTGCAAAGAAATCATCGGCCCTCTCGCCTGTAGTAGCAATGCGAGCTGCTGAAATTAAGCAATTACAATTACCAAGTGTAATGCCGATCTTAGCCAGAAGGCCAGGACTGTCAAGAGCAGATATTTCTATAGATGTCTGTTTGGAGCCGTGATTTTTGAGGTAAGAAATCTTAGTTGGGACGTTAAATAAAGAGCATGAAACTTTAGGCAAATTCTGCAAAGGAGTGCTGTTTTTGAGGCCATCCAGAATAGTTTTTCTGAGGTTGTGCAAACGGTCATTATCGATATGTTGTCCTTTAGGGTTTTGGAACTTTATGGTGCAGAGAATATGTCCATTATGGGTCAAAAAAATCTGGGCACTGAGCACATTTAAACGCTTCATTGCCATTGCATAGACAATTTTTCCAAAGAAAGCAGGAGAATTGCTTCTAAAGAAAATTAAAAGTTCAGTTCCTATATGGGGATTTTGGGCAAAAAGAATAAGCGGCTTTTCTAAATCGTTAAATCTCAGAATATTGCGAGCATGCCAGGCAATTTCGTCAGGACGATAGTGAATGAAGTATGTAGCCGGGAATTGAGAAAGATATCGATCTAGATCGGCAAGAGAACAGTCTTTAGCGATTTTACGTACACTTCTTTGTGTATTCTGTACCATGATAGCCTGCTGTCTGGTGGTGTCTGCATCGCTTTGATTTAAAGCCTGTCTTGCGGAATGATAGAGCTGTCTGAAAATTGTTTCTTTCCATGATGACCACTCGCGATCGTTTGTAGCACAGATATCCGCTACAGTTAGGCAATAGAGCATATTTAAATGTTCTTCATCTTTGCATAGTCGTGCAAAGCTCATGATCACTTCGGGATCGGTGATGTCACGGCGGTTAGCCGTAGTTGAGAAGAGTAAATGCGACTTGATAGTCCAGGAAACCATGGCTGTTTCATAAGTTGAATAGCCGTGCAGCTGACAGAAGTTTTCAGCTTCATAGGCTCCTATATCAGCATGATGTCCGCCGCATCCTTTGCCGATATCATGCAAAAGAGCTGCTAATGTTAATAGCTCAGGATTTTCCAATCGCTTGTAAATAGTTTTAAACAAAGCAAATATGGGCTCTTTAGATTCGCATAATATAGCAAAGTTGTTCAGAACTCTAATTGTATGCTCATCAACACTAAATAAATGAAACATATCAAATTGAGTTAAGCCTTCGATTCTCTCCCACTGAGGCATATAAGCTGAAAGAACTCGAGTTTCGTGCATTAGAGGAAGAGCATGCACAACTGACTTAGGCAAGCTTAGAATTTTCTTAAATAGAGTACGGCACTCAGGATTTTCAATAAGGTAGTGTTTGAATTTGCGGCGGCTTTCACGCAAGCCTCTGAGGCAATTGACGTGAATGTAATTAATTTCATCATGCTTAGCAATAGTTAGAAATAGCGATAAAAGCTTAGGAGGATCGTATTTGAAAAGCTCATGATCGATAATGTCAATAAAATTTCCACGTTTTACGAAGTTGCTATCTAAGAAAACTGGTTCTTGATAATTATCGCCAATATGACCTTCAATTAAGAGTTCTGACTGCTGCAAGATGATAGTATTTAATTCTCTAACGCGCCTTAGGGTCCTAAATAAAGCACGCATCATTTGCTCAACAGGGAGATTGCCTTCGTCACCATAACCTAAAGTAGAGGCCACCGATTTCTGAATATCTAAGGTAAGGCGGTTATTATGGGCAACATTACAGCAGCAGTGCAAGGCAAAGCGCACATTCCACAGAAAATCTCTGCAGGCAATATATTCATCAAGCTCAGAAGGAGTAATTAAGCCTACTTCCTGCATTTGTTTTGGAGTGTGTGCATTGAATTTAACAATAGCTATCCACTGCATCAGCTGCAGATCGCGCAGACCGCCAGGATTATTTTTGATGTCAGGCTCAATTGAATATACTGTGTCGCGATAATGGTGGTAGCGCTCTTTTTGTTCCTCAATTTTACCTTGTAAAAATTTTCCTGCATCCCAAAAGTCATCATGTTCAAGAGCACTGCATAGATTTTTATAGGTATTTTGATCACCGCAGATAAAATGCTTTTCTAGCAAATTGGTCTTTATGGTAATATCTTTACGTGCTTCCAAGACAGTTTCAGAAATAGAGCGAACTGAGGTGCCTAAATCGAACTTCAAATCCCAGAGATAGGAAATAAATTTTCCAATATTCTCTTGGACTTCGTCAGAGGGTTTGTCCTTGCCATAGGCAATTAGTAAATCTACGTCTGAGCCTATAAATTGTTCTTCTCGTCCATAGCCTCCTACAGCTATAAGACATAGCCCGGTAGCCTTGTCTAAATTAAAATGGCTGAACAATTTAGATAAAGCATTGTCAATTGATTTCGCATGAGCTTTAATCAGGACTTCAACATTTATTCCTTCTGCAAAGGCTTTAATTTGATAATCCCTATAGCGTTTAACAAGTTCACGACCACTCTTTACAGAGAAAATCTCATTATCCTCATAGCTAAAAGGCTTTAAAGATAATTTATTGATTTTGCGAGGAACGGTAATATCTTCATACATTTTAGTGCTTAATAATACGTGGAAAATCTTCGTTTTGACGTAAGGTTAAAACCTCAACGCCGTCGTGAGTTACAAGTAAAGTATGCTCATATTGAGCTGAAGGCTGCTTATCAGCCGTAGTAACAGTCCACCCGTCCTTGCGGCTAGTGCGGCATTTCCAAGTGCCGGCATTAATCATAGGTTCTATGGTGAAGCACATTCCTTCTTCTAAGAGCAGATCATAATTATTTTTGTAATGTAAAACCTGAGGCTCTTCATGGAAGCCGTAACCAATCCCATGTCCGCAGTAGTCGCGTACAATTGAGAAATGGAATTTATCTGCAATTCGCTGTATAGCTGCACCTACTTCTGTCAAGTTACTTCCGGGACGAACTGTTTTGATAGCTTCATACATAGCTTCTTGAGCGCATTTGCATAAATCGTGGCAGCGAGGAGATACATTTCCTACAAAATACATGCAGGAGCTGTCTCCGTGATAATGATCTTTTCTAACAGTAACATCGATATTTACGATATCGCCATCACGCAGTTTAGTGTGTTCAGATGGAATTCCATGACAGACGACTTCATTTATGCTGATGCAGGTAGCTCGCGGGTAACCTTGATATCCTAAATCTGCAGATTCAGCATGCAGATCTTTTTCAATATATTCAAGCATCCTGTCATCAAGCTCAGCTGTGGTTACACCAGGTACTACATAAGGGCCAATCATTTCTAATACTTTAGCGGTTAAATCACCGGCAAGACGCATCTTTTCTATTTCACTTGGCGACTTTAAGGAAATATCCATGATTTGTTCCTTCTAAATTTATCTACTTATGAGATTTATGCGCTTAATCTTTGAAGATTAGGCTTAAGGATATGTATTTATGGTTTTATTTTCTGATTTATCTATTTTATCACGCAATCTTTGCTTACATTTTTCAGTAAAAAAATATCTTTGATTAAATGCATATACTTTAAGGTTCAAACGGTCATTAAGATATTTTCTTATGATTATGACAAAAAAACTGACAATCCATGTTAAAATATATTGCCTTTATGTGACCTGCATAAAGGAGAATCTTTTAATCTTTTTGTTAAGAAATCACACACTGTCTTATGTAATATTGTTCTGGGTGCCAGTAAAATGGTGGAACAATATGGGCAGTGGAGGCTTAACCCTATTTTTGAGGTATTTTTAATGTCAACCATTTCTATGCGCGATATGCTTGAGGCAGGCGTTCACTTCGGTCACCAAACCCGTTACTGGAATCCTAAGATGAAGCAATACATCTTTGGTGCTCGTAATGGTATCCATATCATCAACTTAGAGAAGACCGTTGAGAATTTTGATGATGCTTTAAACTTCTTAAGCAGCACTGTCGCTCATAAGGGTAAGATTTTATTCGTAGGCACCAAACGTGCTGCTTGCGATAAGATTGGTCCGGCTGCTGTTTCCTGCGGTCAGTTCTACGTTGATCATCGCTGGTTAGGCGGCATGCTTACTAACTGGAAGACTGTTCGTCAGTCCATCAAGCGTCTTAAGGATCTTGAGACTCAGTCTCAGGACGGCACCTTTGACAAGCTGACTAAGAAAGAGGCTCTCTTACGTACTCGCGAGTTAGAGAAGCTCAATCGTTCTTTAGGCGGCATTAAGGAGATGGGCGGTTTACCTGATGCTTTATTCGTAATTGATGCTGAAGTTGAGCACTTAGCTATCAAAGAAGCTAATAATCTGGGTATTCCGGTTGTTGCTGTTGTTGATACTAATTCCAATCCTGATGGCGTAAATTACGTTATCCCTGGTAATGATGACGCTATCCGCGCTGTTGACTTATACTTAAAGGGCGTTACTGAGGCCATTAACGCTGCTCGTGCCGAAATGGTTCGTGAAGAGGCTGAGGCTCGTGCTCAGGCCGAGGCTCAAAAAGCTGCTGAGGCAAATGCCGCAGAAGAGGCTTCTAAGGCCGAATAATTTATCTAAGGTTAATAATTTTTTGACCTTAATATAGTAAAAAGGCCGGTATTCCCGGCCTTTTGAGAATCTAGCTTTATAAAGAGGAAAAAAACATGGCAAACGTAACTGCTGCTATGGTTAAAGAATTGCGTGACGCCACTGGTGCCGGCATGATGGATTGCAAAAAGGCTCTAGTTGCTGCTAATGGTGATATGGATGCTGCTATTGATGCAATGCGCAAAAGCGGTGCAGTTAAGGCTGCTAAGAAGGCCGGCCGTACTGCTGCTGAAGGCTTAATTGCAATTGCTTCTGAGGGTAAAAAGGTTGCTTTAGTCGAAGTTAATTCGGAGACCGACTTTGCAGCTAAGAATGCAGAATTCGTTGAATTCGCCAATAAGGCCGCTAAGGTTTGCTTAGAGAACAATTGTGCTGATATTGAGGCTTTAAAGAGCACTGTTTGTGATGGCGTTACTATGGCTGATGCTTTGACCGCTTTAGTAGGCAAGATTGGCGAGAATCTCCAATTACGTCGCTGCGCTGTAGTTGAGGCTTCTGATAATCAGAGCTTAGGCGTTTATTTACACTCTAACAATCGTATCGGCGTTGCTGTTGTTTTAAATGGCGGTAATGAAGAAATTGCCAAGCACGTTGCTATGCATGTTTGTGCTTCTAAGCCTCAGTTTGTTAAGCCTGAGGATGTTGCTGCTGATGTTGTTGAGCACGAGCGCAATCTACAGATTGAAATCGCAATGAAGTCCGGCAAGCCGCAGAATATTGCTGAGAAGATGGTTGAAGGCCGCATGAAGAAGTTTACCGGCGAGATCTCTCTGACCGGTCAGCCTTTCGTTATGAATCCTGATGTTTCTGTAGGCCAGATGTTAAAAGAGCACGGTGCAGAGGCTGTTTCCTTTATTCGTTTAGAGGTCGGCGAGGGTATTGAGAAGAAGGCTCAGGACTTTGCTGCTGAAGTTCAGGCTCAAATGGCTGCTGCCAAGAAATAATGGACGGCCGGCATATGACAGCTGAGATAAAAAAACGTCGTATTTTACTTAAAATATCAGGCGAAGCCTTAGGCGGTGACGGCGAGTTTGGCATTGATCCGCAGATTTTAAGTGCTACTGCTAAAGCTATTCGTGAAGTTCAGGTATCTGGAGTTCAAACTGTATTAGTTATTGGCGGCGGCAATATTTTCCGTGGAGCCGCTTTGCAAAAAGCTGGTTTTGATCGAGTCGCCGGCGATCAGATGGGAATGCTTGCTACTGTGATGAATGGCCTTGCTATGCGTGAGGAGTTAAATCGTCAGGGAGGTAGCTGCGTATTGATGAGTGCTTATGGTATTCCTTCAATTACTTGTCAGTATTCTGCTTCTGAAGGCCGTAAACTTTTAGATCAAGGTTCTTCCTTGATTGTTGCCGGGGGAACGGGTGCTCCTTTCTTTACCACAGATACAGCGGCTGTTTTAAGAGCCATTGAATTACAGTGTACTGAGGTTTTAAAGGCCACTAAGGTGGATGGCGTGTATACTGCTGATCCGATGAAGGATCCTACGGCAACTCGTTTTGATAGACTTTCTTTTAAAGAGGTTATCGAGCGAGATCTTAAGGTAATGGATCTTACCGCCTTTGCTCTTGCTTCAGAGCATCATATGCCGATCCGAGTATTTTCTATGAACAAACCTGGTGCTTTTATGAAGGCCGCTTTGGGCGAAAATGAAGGCACCGTGGTTGCAGATTAAGGAAGAAAGCCTATGTTAAACGAAATCAAAACAGATGCTGAAAACCGTATGAATAAGGCTCTTGTTGCCTTAGATAATCGCTTAGCTAAGATCCGTACTGGCCGAGCTCAGCCAGGTCTTTTAGATCCTATAATGGTTGATTATTATGGTTCTTTAACTCCTTTACGTCAGGTAGCATCTATCAATGTAGAGGATGCTCGTACTTTAAAGCTCTCTGTATTTGACCGTAACGCTATCAAGGAAGTTGAGCGCGCTATTCAGAAGTCTGATTTAGGCTTAAATCCAGTAGTAGCAGGTACAGAGATTCGTGTTCCTTTGCCTCCTTTAACTGAAGAGCGTCGTAAGGATTTGGTTAAAATCGTTAAAGGCGAGGTAGAGCAGACTAAGGTTGAAATCCGCAATATTCGCCGTGATGCTAATGCTGAGCTAAAAGAGCTGCAGAAGAATAAGGAAATCTCTGAGGATGAGCAGCGCCGTGGCGAAGAGCAGATCCAGAAGATGACTGATGCTTGCGTCAAGAAGACTGAAGAAGTCTTAGCCGCTAAGCAAAAAGAACTAATGGAAATCTAATCTTTTCCTAATGGATAATAACTCTTGGGCGGGATCCGCAAAGGTACCCCGCCATCTGGCAATTATTATGGATGGAAATGGTCGCTGGGCCCAAAATCAAGGTCTCAATCGCGTCATAGGCCATCAGCGCGGTGCCGTAACTGTAGAACGTATCATAAAGCATGCGGCAGTACGCGGTATAAAAGTCCTGACTCTATTTGCTTTTTCTAGTGAAAATTGGAAAAGACCTTCATATGAGGTTCAGGCCCTAATGTCTTTATTTGCCAGATCTCTAAAAAAAGAAAGCAAGTCTTTAC
Source organism: uncultured Succinatimonas sp. (assembly GCA_905201175.1). Classification (GTDB taxonomy): domain Bacteria; phylum Pseudomonadota; class Gammaproteobacteria; order Enterobacterales; family Succinivibrionaceae; genus Succinivibrio. The sequence goes on along the minus strand of CAJKNC010000004.1, from coordinate 30,142 downwards.
AAGAAAACGGCATTAAAACCAGGATTGTTGGTGATATCAGTCGTTTTTCAGAAAGCCTACAACGATCCATAGCTGATGTAGAATCTAAAACTGCATCAGGATCTGCAATGGTATTAAATATTGCAGCAAATTACGGCGGACGCTGGGATATTCTGCAGGCAAGCCAAGCTATATATGAGGATATCGCTTCGGGCAAGCTTGATAAAAGAACGCTAGATGAAAATATTTTTAAGAAATATTTAATCGTTAAAGATGATGTTGATTTGTTAATTCGTACAGGCGGCGAGCATCGCTTGAGTAATTTTTTGCTCTATCAGGCTTCTTATAGCGAAATTTATGTTACAGATAAACTATGGCCTGATTTTGACGAGCATGATTTAGATACAGCCTTAGAATTTTATGCTCACCGTGAACGTAGATTTGGCATGACTTCAGCTCAAATTCAGAATAAGGATACTTCATGTTAACAAGAATTATAACAGGCATCATTTTAATTGCTGCGGTTTTAGCCTGGCTGTTTATAGCGTCCTATCCAATTTTTACTCTAGGGGCTTTATTTATTTATATGGTAGGCGCCTATGAAATGGGGCCGCTTTTAGGTTATAAATCTAAAATTCCTTTTACTTTTATTGCAATGCTGGCTGCAAGCGCCTTGTTTTATATCGCTCCGCCAGGATTATATATAGAAACAGCAATCCCATCAGCAGTTAAATATATTATTGCTTCAGGAGTAATTGTTTGGGTGGCATCTTTGCCTCTATTAGTAAAATATCCTCAAGATACAGCTTGGCATAAATATAAAATTTTAAATACCATTTTGGGTATTTTGATGCTTTTGCCTTTTTTAGCGGGGCTTTTGGTTTTAAGGTCTCATAATTATCAGGACGATATATTATCAGGGGCTTATTTGGTTTTAACTGTTATGGCTCTTGTTTGGTGTGCAGACAGCGGCGCTTATTTTACAGGATTCTTTTTAGGGAAAACACCCATGCTCCCTAGAGTAAGTCCCAAAAAAACTATGGAAGGCTTAGCCGGCGGAATTCTGACAGCTTTAGTTGCAATGATTATATTTTATAGAATCGGCTGGTTCGGCAATTATGGCAGTAATCTTACAGCACTTTTAATTGCTGCTCCGGTGGCAATTGTATTTTCTGTAATTGGCGATCTAGTTGAGAGCATGTTTAAGCGTTTAGTAAACATTAAGGATTCAGGAAAAATTTTCCCAGGCCATGGGGGAATGCTTGATAGAATTGATTCTCAGCTAGCAGCAATTCCCATGTTCTTGACTGTAAGTATGCTTATAAGTGGAGATTTATTCTAAATGCGTAAGATCACGTTGCTAGGTGCTACCGGATCTATCGGCAGCAGCACTCTTGAAGTTATAAGACAGCATCCTGAATTATTTTCTTTGCATGCTGCCGTGGCCTCAGCTTCAGTAGAAAAAATGGTAGAAATTGTCCGTGAATTTCATCCTCAGCGCGTGGCTATGGCAAAGGCTGAATCTGCTAGAGTTTTAAAACGCCGCTTACAAGACGAAGGTCTATATGCAGAGGTTCTTGAAGGTGAAGAGGGCATACTTGAAATTGCAGGTGATGGTGAGTCGCCCATTGTAGTTGCGGCAATCGTGGGAGCTGCCGGACTTAAGCCTGTAATGGCTGCGGTGAAAACTGGCTGTATTATAGCATTAGCTAATAAAGAATCTTTAGTTATGACCGGTTCTTTATTTTTTGAGCAATTGCATAAGCATCATGCTAAGGTCCTGCCGGTAGACAGCGAGCATAGCGCGATTTTTCAATGTCTTCCTTATGATGTGCAGACTTCTTTGGGCAGCTGTAATTTAAAAAAGCATGGCGTTAAAAAGATTCTGCTTACAGGTTCAGGCGGTCCTTTTAGATTAAAGAGCTTAGATGAGCTAGAGCATGTTGATGTTAAGATGGCTATTAACCATCCAAACTGGTCTATGGGGCCGAAAATTTCTGTTGATTCAGCTACAATGATGAATAAGGGACTGGAGTTTATTGAAGCCCGTTATTTATTTAATGCTTCTTTTGATGAAATTGAGGTTTTAATTCATCCTCAGTCTGTAGTTCATTCAATGGTAAGCTACTGTGATGGTGCAGTCTTAGCACAGTTAGGCAACCCTGATATGAAGACTCCAATAGCGGTAGCCTTAGCTTTCCCAGAGCGTATTGTTTCTGGAACTGCTGATTTTGATTTTGTAAAAAACGGCAATTTAAGCTTTGAGGTCCCTGACTTTAAGCGTTACCCTTGCTTGGCCTTAGCTATGCAGGCTTGTAAAGATGGTCAAAGCGCTACTATTGTTTTAAACGCGGCTAATGAAGTTGCCGTAGCAAATTTCTTAAATGGCAGAATTGGTTATTTGCAAATTGCTCAAGTAGTTGAGCACGTTTTAAATGCCATAAACTGCACTGAGGTGACAAATTTGGAAGAAGTATTTGATTTGGATACAAAATCTCGCCAATGTGCTCGTAAAATGATCGCGGAGCTTTGATGTTCAGCACGCTTTGGAACATATTTTTCTTTTTATTAGCACTGACCATTCTGATATTTGTTCATGAGTTTGGCCATTTTGCTGCAGCACGCCTGTGTAAAATCAAAGTATTAAGGTTTTCCATAGGATTTGGACCTATTTTATTCAGACGTCAAGGTAAAGATGGCTGTGAATATGCACTTTCTGCAATTCCTTTAGGCGGATATGTAAAAATGCTTGGGGAAAATGCTCAAGAGGGTGCAAATAATGATGAGCAGTCATTTCAGTCTAAATCTGTATTGCAGCGAGCTTTGGTAATCGGTGCAGGACCTTTATTTAATATTTTATTAGCGGTTGTTCTTTATACTTTTATAAATATCAGCGGTGTTAATATAGTAAAGCCTGTTGTCGGAGATGTTATTCCTTCGTCTGAAGCTGATTTAGCTAAATTAAATACTTACGATTTAATTAAAAGCGTCGATGGTAACGCTGTGAATTCCTGGTCCGATGTTGTTATAAGCCTCATTCCTTATGCCGGCACTAATGCTTACGTAAATTTTATTGTTAGCGGTAATTTTGGTGCTGATGAAGAGCGTTCTTTAAATCTTTCGATGCATAATTTAGAAGTAAATCAGCATCAAAATCCCTTAGAGAGCTTGGGCATTCGGCCATGTAACGGTAAGATTGTAAATGTTTTAACCTATGTAGATCCTCAGGGTGCAGCTTATAAAGCGGGGATCCGTGAGGGGGACAGTATTGTCGAGGTTAATGGAGTTAAAACTGATTCCTGGTATAGGGTTGCTGATAATATTGCTAAAAGTTCAGGCGCAGTTTTAGATTTGGCTATTAAGCGTGATGGTAAAATTTATGCAGCGCAGGTTATTCCTGCTGTGCGTTATGATAAACAACAGAATAGGAATATTCCTTTTATTGGTGTTGGCGTCGGAATAGAAAGTATTCCAAGCTTAGTAACTAATGTAAAATATGCTCCGATAGAAGCTTTAATCAAAGGTTTAAAAGATACCTATGATATGTCTAAACTGGTGGCGATTTCAGCCTCTAAACTTATAAGCGGCAGTATTTCCGCAGATAATATTTCAGGACCTATATCTATCGCTAAGGGAGCAGGTCAGAGCGCAGATATAGGCTTGATATTCTTTATAAGTTTTTTAGCTGCTATTAGTGTAAACTTAGGTATCTTCAACTTATTGCCTATTCCTGTTTTAGATGGCGGTCAGTTATTATTTTTATGTTATGAAGCTATAATGCATCATCCGCCTTCAGCACGGGTACAATATTTTTTAACCTCAGTAGGTTTTGCTATTTTAATAGCATTGATGATGTTTGCTGTTTTCAATGATATTAAAGGTTTATAAAACGGATTTTGTGTTTTGGAATAATCAGTTATGAAACATCTAAGCTTAAAGAAAAACACGGCGGTATTTAGTGCTTTATTTTTAAGTATGAGCTTGGCGTTATCGACAAATGCTCAGGCAGCCTCTGGTCCTATAGTAGATAATATACAGATCCGTGGCTTAAACCGTATTGCTAAAGGCGCAGTGTTATTAGCCCTTCCTATTAGGGAAGGTGATGCTGTAACCCCAGAGGCTACAGCAAAAGCTATGAAGCAATTATATGCAACCGGAGATTTTGACAGCGTGTCCTTATCCATGGATGGCAATACTTTTATCGTAGATGTTGTTGAAAGACCAACTATCGGTGAAGTTGAATTTTCCGGAAATTCTCAAATGGCTGATGACAACTTAAGAAAAGTTGTTGAAGATCAGGGATTGCGTGCTGGTGAGCCTTTAAATGTAGAGCTCTTATCTCAAATTAAGCAATCGTTAGAGGATTTTTACCACAGTGCCGGCATGTATCAGGCTAAAGTTAATGTAGTTATTACTAATTTGCCAAGAAATCGCGCTAACGTTAAATTTGAATTCACTGAGGGCGTGGCAGCAGAAATTAAGCAGATCAATATCGTCGGAAATAAAGCTTTTGATGAAGATGTGCTTCTTGCTCAAATGCAACTGCGTGATGATGTGCCATGGTGGAATTTTATGTCATCACAAAAGTATGATTCCACTAAGTTTCGTGCTGATTTAGAGTCTCTGCGTTCTTATTATATGGATAGAGGATATGTCAATTTTAAAATTGATTCGACTTCCGTAGAGATGACACCTGATCGCAAGGGTATTTATTTAACTATTGCTATTAAAGAAGGCGAGCAGTATCGCATTAATAAAGCTGAATTGGTTGGCAATACGCTTAAATATGAAAATGAGCTGAAACAGGCTATTGATATAGAAGAAGGTCAAATTTATAACCAAAGAAACATCACTGATACAGAAAATTCTTTAAAGGATGTTTTAGGTAAATTTGGCTATGCAAATTCTAGTGTAAAGGCTTTCCCGATTTTCAACGATAAAGATAAGACTGTTGATGTTCAGTTTAATGTTGATCCTGGCGCTCGTGTTTATGTATCACAGGTATTAGTATCAGGCAATACTACCACTAATGATACTGTAATTCGGCGCGAGATTAGGCAGATGGATGGCAGCTGGCTGTCCTCTGAGGCAGTAGATCTGTCTAAAGCACGTCTGAATCGTACAGGTTATTTTGAAAGTGTTGATATTCAGCAGCAGCAAGCAGGCGGTGCTGATACTGTAAATCTTAATGTTAATGTGAAAGAGCAGCCTACAGGAGCCATTGCCGGAGGCATCGGTTTCGGTTCAGACTCAGGCTTATTATTGCAGGCGAGTATTTCTCAAAGCAATCTTTTTGGCTGGGGTACTCGCGGTATTGTTTCAGCTTATGAGAACGATTACCGCAAGCATATGGAATTGGGCTATACAGATCCATATTTTACTGTCGATAATATAAGTTTAGGCGGCCGCGTATTTTATGATAAATATGAAGCCGATGAAGATGGTGATGTCGTTGATTATAATAACGATACTATAGGTTTTTATGTAAATTCAGGCTATCCTATCAGCGAGACCTGGTCGGTTAACTATTCATTAGGCATTGAGCGTAATGATATTGAAAGTTATGGCCATCCTTTTGAGCAGGCAGATAGATTCTGGGCTCAATATGGAGACAGCGGACGCAGCGGTGAATACATAAATTATAAAACCGGCATAACTTTAACTCACAATAGCTTAGATCGCTCTGTATTCCCGACAGATGGTAATCGTCAGGTATTTAGATTGGATGCCTCATTGCCAGGTTCTGATTTACAGTTCTATAAGCTTACCGCTGAGACTTATCATTATTTCCCTTTTGATACCTTCCACAACTATATTTTCTCATTCCGCGGCAAGGTAGGCTATGGTGACGGTTACGGTACTAAGAATGGCACAGATCAGATCTTGCCGTTCTTTGAAAACTTTTATTTAGGCAGCAGCGAATGGCTGCGTGGTTTTGATCATAATTCTATTGGTCCTCGTGCTATTTATTACAGTAATTCTGGTTCATATGCTTCAGATGAGTCTGTAGGCGGTAATGCATTCTGGACAGGATCTATTGAATTCTTTATGCCGGCTCCTCTTGTTTCTGAAGCTTATAAGAATCAGGTTAGAACTTCAATCTTCTTTGATGCAGGTAGCCTTTGGGATACCAAGGGAGGAGATTACTCGGTAGATTACTCAGATGCTGGTGAATATCGAGCTTCAGCAGGTGTTTCATTAGTTTGGATTTCGCCGATTGGCCCGATGTCTTTCTCTTTGTCTAAGGCAATAAAAGAACGTGATGGAGATAGTACTCAGGTCTTTAATTTCAATATCGGCAGTACCTTTTAATTAAGTTGGGGATAATAAAATGTTAAAAAAATTAGTTTTAGCTTCTGTAATTACTGCTTTAGTCAGCGTAAATAGTGTTATGGCCGAGGATGCTAAAGCTCCATCTTTAAGCATAGCTGCTGTTAATATCCCGTTTGTTATGAATGAGATCCCGCAGTCAAAGGATGCAAATGCTAAGCTGCAAAAAGAATTTGCCTCACGTCAGCAGGAAATTTTAAATATTGAGAAGGAAGGCCATAAGCTTGAAGGTGAGATCTCCAAGCTGCAAGGTCAAAAACAGATTGATGCACAAAGAAAACTTGCTCAATTACGTTCTGACTACCAATTAAAAGCTCAGGCCTTACAAGAGGATCAGCGCAAGCGCATTCAAGAGGAAAATATCAAGTTAGGCCGTTTAGTCCAAAGTGCAATCGATACTGTAGCTAAAGAAAGAGGCCTGCAGATTGTATTGCGCGGCGAGGCTGTTGCCTATGCTACAAATGCAGCTGATATTTCTCAGGAAGTTATCGCTAGAGTTAAGGCTATGAAGACTAAAGGTCAGGACAAGAAATAATGCTATTAAAAGAGATTGCCTCCAAGCTTGATGCAAAGCTCTATGGTGATGGTGAGGTCGAGATTAGGGCAGTAGCTAATTTAAAAACTGCTAGTGAAGGCGAAATTAGCTTTTTAACCGATCCTAAGTATCGTCATCTGCTAGCAAGCTCACATGCTTCGGCCGTAATTGTAAAAGAAAGTGATCTTGAGCATTGCAATGGCAATGTTCTTGTAATGAAGGATCCTTATGTAGGTTTTGCAAAGGTTGCTCAGCTTTTAGATACTACGCCTAGAATCTGCTCCGGTATTCATCCTACATCGATAGTGGAAGAGGGCGCGGTTTTAGGTAAAAATGTCAGCTTAGCTCCGCATGTATACGTTCAAAAAGGAGCTGTTATAGGCGATAACGTGCAATTAGGCGCTAATGTTGTAATTGGCCCTAATGTTAAGATTGGCAATAACACCAAGCTTTATCCGAATGTCAGTGTTTATCATGACTGCGTGATAGGGAATGATTGTTTAATTCAGTCAGGCACAGTTATTGGCGGCGATGGTTTTGGCTATGCTAATGAACGTGGCGTATGGATAAAAATTCCTCAGACTGGCAGAGTAGTAATCGGCTCCCATGTTGAGATTGGCGCTTGTACTTGTATAGACCGCGGAGCTTTAGATGATACCATTATCGAAGATAATGTTATTATCGATAACTTATGTCAAATTGCGCATAATGTCCATATAGGCTTTGGTACTGCTGTTGCCGGCGGAACTACTTTTGCAGGCTCCGTAACTATAGGCAAATATTGCATTATTGGTGGTACCTCAGTATTTAACGGTCATATCTCTATTTGTGATGGTACTACTATAAGTGGTATGTGTATGGTAATGCGCTCAATTGATAAGCCCGGTATTTATTCATCAGGTATACCTGCTCAAACTAATAAGGAGTGGCGTTTAACTGCGGCTAGAACCTTACATATCAATGAAATGTACCACAAGCTTTGCAATTTGGAAGAACAAGTTGCAGGCTTGCAAAATAGATTAGAAGAAAATAATAAAAATTAAAAAGGGGGCAATCAGTGACTGATACTATAAAGACAGCTAATACCATCGATATAGAAGGGATTATGGATTTACTCCCGCATCGTTATCCTTTTTTAATGATTGATCGCGTTATTGACTATACTATAAGTGAAGAGCATAAAACTTTAAAAGCAATTAAGAACGTGACCTTTAATGAGCCTTTTTTCCAGGGGCATTTTCCTGGTAAGCCGGTGCTGCCTGGAGTGCTGATTTTAGAGGCCATGGCTCAAGCTACAGGCGTACTTGCCTTTACAATGGTGGGAAAGCCAAATCCAGGTGAGCTTTACTATTTTGCAGCTATTGATAATGCTCGCTTTAAGCGCCCAGTTGTTCCTGGAGATCAGCTTGTCATTGATGTCGAGTATTTAAAGGAAAGACGCGGTATTGCTTCTTTCAAGGGAGTAGCCACTGTAGACGGCAAGGTCGTATGCCATGCCGATTTAATGTGTGCTAAGCACTGATATAAACCTCAAAAAAAGAGGAGCCGTTTGTGAACGATACAAGCCTTAAGGTTGATCCGTCTGCACGTATCGGAGAAAAAGTTCGATTAGGCGAACGGGTTGTGATCCGTGAAAATGTGATTATTGAAGGTGAGGTTAGCATCGGCGATGATTGCGTAATTGAACCTTTTGTGGTGATCCGCGGACCTACTGAAATTGGTAAACGCAACCATATTTATCAGTTTTGCTCCATAGGAGAGGCCTGTCAGGATCTTAAATATAAAGGGGAGCCGACTACTCTTACCATAGGAGATGATAACGTAATCCGCGAGCATTGTACCATGCACCGCGGTACCATTCAGGGACGCGGTACTACTACAGTAGGAAACCATAATTTATTTATGGTTAATACTCATGTAGCTCATGATTGCTTGATTGGCGATCATTGCATTTTTTCAAATAATGCTACCTTAGCGGGCCATGTTACCATCGGTGATTATGTAATTTTTGGCGGATTGGCTGCTATTCATCAGTTTGGCCGTGTTGGCTGTCATGCTATGATTGGCGGCATGGCTGCTTTAAATATGGATGTGCCTCCTTATGTCATGGCTGCTGGCCATTATGCTAAGCCATTTGGCATTAACAAAGTCGGTCTGCAAAGACGAGGCTTTTCCAAGGAGGCCATTAGCGCAATTTTCAAGGCCTATGTTATTCTCTATAAGCATCACTTAACTATTGAGGAGGCTATAGAGCAAATTGAGCCGATTGCAGAGCAATTCCCGGAAGTTGTTCCTCTAGTTGATTTCTTAAAAGAAAGCGGTCGCGGAATTATCCGATAATGATGACCAAAAAAAACCATCCTCATCTATATGCATTGATCGCCGGAGAAAATTCCGGTGATACTTTAGGCGCAGGGCTTATGAAGGCTTTGCGTCGTCGTGATCCAAAGGCTCAATTTATAGGCATTGGCGGCCCGAAGATGATTTCTCTAGGCCTCCAGTCCCAAGCTAATATGAATGATTTGGCGGTAATGGGCTTAGTTGAAGTTATAGTCCATTTACCTAAAATTCTAAGTATTAGAACAAAAATTACCCGTAAGATCATATCCAAGCGGCCATGTGTTTTAATCGGCATCGATGCGCCTGATTTTAATTTAAGCGTAGAGATGCGTGTGCGTAACGCTGGTATTCCTACGGTTCATTATGTAAGTCCTTCAGTATGGGCATGGCGTGAAGGACGTATGAAAAAGATTCGTAAAGCATGCGATTGTGTATTGGCTCTTTTACCTTTTGAAAAGAATTTTTATGATGATCAAAAGGTAAAATGTGTTTATGTAGGCCATACTTTAGCAAAAAGCATCCCAATGGAGATTTCTCAGGAAAGTGCAAGAGAGAGATTAGATCTTTTTCGTACGAGTGTAGAGCCAATTCACGGCAAGGTTATGGGAATTTTGCCTGGCAGCCGTTACGGAGTTATTTCTAATATGCTGCCGATCTATGCTGCTACTGCAAGAATGGTTAAAGCTAAACTTAAGGATATAGTGTTTATCTCTTCTGTTCCAAGTTATGCTCATGCGCAGCTTTTAAAAGACTGTTGGCTTGAACACGCTCCTGATTTATCTTTAACTATATATGTAGGCAATACTATAGATATGATGGCTTCCTGTGATGCCATCTTATTAACTTCAGGTACCGTGGCTTTAGAGGTAACCTTAGCAAAAGTTCCTTTTTGTGTTGCTTATAAAGTAAATCCGCTGACAGCAGCTTTAGCGCGAAGATTGTTAAAGGTAGATACATTTTCTTTGCCTAATTTAATTGCCGGGCATAAGGTAGTAAGCGAATTTATACAGGAAAATTGCACAGTGGAGAAGCTAACTGGGGAAATGATAAAGCTTTTGACATCAGATAATTTGCTGATGAAAAAAGAGTTTTATAAGATCCATGAGGCTATTAGCTGCAATTCCGACGAACTTGCTGCCGAGGCTGTCTTAGATGTTGTTAAGCAGTATGGCAATAATCTTTCAGACGCAGAGGACGTTCAGCCTGTATATGTACCAAATGAACGCAATAATATTGAGCCTGAGATAACGCTTCCTGATACGGGATCTTTGAATTCCTCAAAAGATAAAACAGAACCTAAGTTTTAGGAATTTTTATGCAAAAGAAAGAACTAGATCCTTGGGTATATCCTTTAGATCCGGTTATTCACTTAGTATGCGGGGTAGATGAAGCTGGACGCGGCCCTTTAATGGGAAATGTAGTGGCAGCTTGCGTAGTTTTAGATAAGGATCGTCCTATTGAGGGGCTCAATGATTCTAAAAAGCTTAGTGCTAAAAAGCGCGAAGCCTTAGAGGTTTTAATCAAAGAGCGTGCTTTGTGTTATGGTATTGGCCAATGTACTCCTCAGGAAATTGACGAATTAAATATTCTGCAAGCTTCGATGCTGGCTATGCGCCGGGCTTATTTGAATATGAAAAAGCCCTGTGAACTGATGCTAGTTGACGGAAATAAGGTTCCAGGCCAGCTGCCGCTGGCAATGATGGCTGTAGTTAAGGGGGATGCTTTAGTTAAAGAAATTTCTGCAGCTTCCATCTTAGCTAAAGTTGAGCGTGATCGGCAGTTAATCGAACTTGATAAGCAATATCCAGAGTATCAGTTTGCCAAGCATAAAGGTTATCCAACGGCAGCTCATCTAGCTTTATTGCAGCGTTTGCCAGTTTTGGACTGCTATAGACGCAGTTATGGTCCGGTTAAAAGACGTTTGGAGGCTTTACGACAGGTTGCTATGGAATTTGATAGCGAATTGTAGTAAATTGAGCCGAAATGCGGTGATTCAATTGGGAAATGAATATGAATATTAATTATTTAGAATTTGAACAACCGATAGCCGATCTATTGGCGCACATTGAAGAGTTAAAGCGTCTGAGTGAGGATGTCAGCTCTGATTTAGATTTAACTAAGGAACTGCATCAGCTTGAAAAGAAGAATAAAGAATTGACCTCTAAGATTTTTTCTTCTTTAAGTGCTTGGCAGATTTCCCAATTGTCACGTCATCCGATGCGTCCTTATACTTTAGATTATATAAGCCGTATCTTTACTGACTTTCATGAGTTGTCAGGAGATCGCGCCTTTGCTGATGACAAGGCAATTGTCGGCGGTATTGCGCGCTTAAATGGCAAGCCGATTATGGTTATCGGTCATCAGAAGGGCCGAGATACGAAAGAGCGTACTTTGCGTAATTTTGGTATGCCTCGTCCTGAGGGCTATCGCAAGGCTATGCGCTTGATGCAGTTAGCCGAGCGCTTCCATATGCCTATCATAACTTTTGTTGATACTCCGGGAGCATATCCTGGCGTAGGGGCTGAGGAAAGATCTCAGGCAGGAGCGATTGCAGAATCCCTAAAGCTTATGTCTCATTTAAGAGTGCCGATTGTCTGCACCGTTATAGGTGAAGGCGGCTCTGGAGGAGCTTTAGCTATTGGTGTAGGTGACAGAGTTAACATGCTGCAGTATGCAACTTATTCTGTAATTTCTCCTGAGGGCTGCGCCTCTATTTTATGGAAGAGTGCCGATAAGGCTCCTTTAGCTGCTGAAGCTATGAATATTACGGCTTCTCGCTTAAAAGAATTGAAGCTTATTGATAATATTGTTGAGGAGCCATTAGGCGGCGCTCACCGTGCTTATGATGAAATGGCAAAATTGTTAAAGGAGCGCATTGAAACGGATATTAAGGAGCTCTTAAATTTACCTGTCGACAAGATTGTCGAGGAGCGTTATAACCGTTTGATGCATTACGGATATTGTTAAGTTCTAAAGCATGGGCCATACTCGAGGAGATGGCCCGAAAATTTTCTAAAATAATTCCTCAAAAACGTCTGGTAGTAGGCCTTTCAGGTGGAGCAGATTCTACCTTAGTTCTTTTGTTAGCCATAGAAATGCGCAAGCTTAACCCACAGTATCATGTGGCTGCAGTGCATTGTATTCATGGCTTAGATGCAGACGATCCTATTTGGCTTGATCACTGTACAAAGCTCTGTAAAAGAGTAGCAGTTGATGAATTTATTACTCCTAAGCTTAATATTGTTTACAGCAAAGGCTTGTCCCCGGAAGCTGTGTCTAGAGATGAACGTTATCGGGCTTTGCTTGAAAACTTAAAAGACGGCATTCTAATGTTAGGTCATCAGGCTGATGATGAGGTTGAAAATTTTCTTTTAGCCCTCAAGCGCGGTTCCGGACCTGAAGGCTTAGCAGGAATGCAGGAGATTCTGACAGATAGCCGCGGTACTATTATAAGACCATTCCTTAATTTACATAAGAAGCAAATTGAAGAATTAGTTGTAGCCTTAGGCTACGATTATGTATACGACATTTCAAATTCTTATTTGAAGTTTGAGCGCAATTTTATTCGTCTTAAGGTTTTGCCTCTATTGCGCGAGCGCTTTGAAGGTATTGATAAAGCAATTTTGCGCAGCAGCTATTTGTGTAGTCTAGAGCATAATCTTGCAGAACGTTATGTAGAGGAAGCTTATGCTAAAGCCTGCGCAGTCTTTAGGAATTATCAGGCTTTAGATCTCAGAAAGTTTGACCTTAAAGATAAGGCTTTAGCAACCTGTCTTTTAAGAAAATTTCTAGCTTTAAATTTGGAATTAAATCCTGAATTTGCCTGTATAGAACAAGCCCTGCGTTTTTGCAATAGCAGCCATGATACTAAAGCCTCTCTAAAAATTAGCGATAAGCTGTATTTAAAACGCTATTTAGACTATTTGATGATTGTTCCTAAGGTTAATTTGCCGCCAGCTGGAATATATGAGCTTGAAGTAGGAAAATCTCTGCATTTAGGTGATTTTGTTTATACTTTGGAGCAAAGTTCGGATAAGCTTTTAGCTTTCAGCCTCAATTCAGATAAAGTATATCTTGATTTTAATTATCATGGAAGCTTGAAGCTCAAACCGGTGGGCAGATCAAGATCTCGAGAGCTGAAAAAATTGATGGGTGAGTATCAGATCCCGCTTTGGGAGAGAGGCCTTATGTGCGTAGTTTATGACGAAGAGCATAATCCTAAGGCTTTAGGAGATCTGTGTGCTATAGGTTCAGCCTTTAATTCTTCAGGCTTCTGTTTGAAAATTACTCATATATAAATCTCAAAAAAATGCCCGGCTGTTTTGGAGCCGGGCTTTTTAAAGAATTGGATTTATATGCACAAGTCAGACAAAAAATCTGTTATCTTTGCGATATACTCTTTTGACTGGCATTCATCCAAAAAGTTCAATAAAATTTAAAAAATTTTTTATTTTTTTATTATTTTTTTTTATATATTGATTTAAAACATTTTTTTCCATTCGTGATGCATGGCTGAAGTTTGTCCTTTATAAATAAATGTATGTGCGCCGAAATAATCACGTAAACCCTGAATCATATTTGCGCCAACACATTCGCTGTTCATAGCATCGATATAAGCAATAGCAGCACTCAATGCAGGCACAGGAATACCCGCATTTACGGCAGCAATAAGAACTTTTCTTGCGGAGTTAATGCAAAGCTTGATTTGTTCGCGGAAGAACGGCGCATCCATAAGATTTTCTAAATGTGGATTTTCCTCATAGACTTTAGTTATAGTATCTAAGAAGCGGGCCTGTATGATGCAGCCGCCTCTGAAAATTTTTGCAATTTTGCTTAAATTTAAATTCCAGGCATAGGTATCTGAAGCATTCTTATAGTGAGCAAATCCTTGGGCATAGGCAGCTATTTTGCATAAATACAAGCAGTCTTCCATAGTCTGGGCAAAATTATCAGGTTTTGTTTTACCGCAAGTTGGGATTTTATCTTCGCGCTGCGCACGTTCCAGACGATCTTTTAAAAGAGAAGAGGTAAAGCGCGCATTGCAGGCAGCATCGATCATGCTGAGATCTATTCCTTGCTCTATTGCAGAGATAGCTGTCCATTTACCGGTACCCTTTTGACCTGCGCTGTCTGTAATGTAGTCAATAAGTTCACCTTCGCCAAGAGGATTTTTCTGAGCTAGAACGTCTGCTGCAATCTCAATAAGATAGCTTTTGAGTTTGCCTTGATTATATTGATTGAAAACCTTAGCTATTTCCTGATTGCTCAGACCGCCTAAATTCTTTAACAGTAAATATGTTTCAGCTATAAGCTGCATGTCGGCATATTCAATACCGTTATGGACCATTTTCACATAGTGGCCTGCGCCGTCAGTTCCTATATAGGCACAGCATGGGGCGCCGTCATAGGCTTTAGCAGAAATAGCTTCTAAGATATGTCCTACCTTCTGATAATCGTCAGCGGTTCCGCCTGGCATGATTGCCGGACCGTTACGAGCACCAGAAGCACCGCCCGAAACGCCAATTCCCATAAAATGGATATTTAATTTAGATAATTCTTTTGTGCGGCGGCGGGAATCCTGATAATTGGAATTTCCCATATCCATAATGATATCGCCGGCACTTAGCAGAGGAATTAAAGCTTCAATGCAGGAATCAACGGCAGCTCCTGCGGTAACCATTATCATGATTTTGCGGGGTAAACTTAAAGAGGATATAAAATCTTTTAAGTCAGTAAATGCAAAAGCATTTTCGTGGTGATTTTCTTTAGTGAATTTTTCAACCAGATCAGAGGTATAGTTATATACGCTGATCTTATAGCCATGGTCGGCAATATTGAGTGCTAAGTTGCTGCCCATTACGCCTAAGCCGATTAAACCGATATCATTCATTATTAACTCCGTTATGTTTATGTGTATTATGAGTTAAATAATAGTAAAAACTAGGAAATTTTCACTATTGTATAAGCTTTAAATTCAAAACTGCTGAAAGTCTCAAAGTATTAGTTATAGCTTATTAAAATAATAGAGAATAAAAAAAAGCTTATCTGCTTGATTTTTATCAGTGGTATTTTTTTACCGGTAACAATGTCTTGTACAAGCTGAAATTTTACATAAAAAATGATTCTGCTCGAAGGAGACGGATTTGCAGCAGAAAATAAGGTTTCATGACTTAGGCAATAGGAAAATAGTTTATCTTAGTAAAGATATTCATCTTTTCTGATAAATTCTGCAAAAGTTTAGAAAATATTCTTTTTGATAAAATTCTAGAGAAAATTTTAAAAAGGCATTACAGTATGCATTCATTAATATAAAATGCTCATCAAGAGATAATGCTTAATTCAGGAGGCGGAATGAAGGAGATTACGGCCTTATTTTTTATAGGCTGTCTGAGTATATTTCAGACGTCAGCTGCGGAATTAAGATCTCACGGCTGTATCGATGTATTTTACAGTAAGGCATCAGATCCCTTTATATCAAGTTTTGATGACAGTCTTAAAGCCCAAAGCTTGCCTTTAGGGGAAAAGGTCAGAAGCTTTGATGCACAGGGACATGAGGATATTCAGATGCAGCAATATTTATCAGTAAGTTCTGATAAATGTATGAAAATTATTGATTTGTCTAACCCTTTATATTCTCAGTCTATCGTAAGCTACGCTCGTGAACAGGGACAAAAGCTAGTATTTTTTAATCGTAAGCCCGATGCTGGAGCAATGATAAGTTATGGTAAGGTTTGGTATGTAGGATCAAATCCTATTGAGATCGGCGAAGCTCAAGGCAAGATGGTTGTTAACTATGTAGTTAAGCATCCTGAATACGATCGCAATAATAATAACAGACTTGATATTGTCTTATTAAAAGGTCCATTCAGTGACTATATAAGTGAATTTCGTGTTCAGCGCATGCTTAAAGAGCTTAAAAAAGCTCAGATAAAGTTTGAGCGCGTGGCTACTATCAATGCCAACTGGTCTTTTGAAAGTTCCTTCGAGCAAATATCAGAATATATTAAGAAGAATGGACTGGATAATGTAGACGTTATAATTTCAAATAATGACTCTATGGCATTGGGTGCTTTGCAGGCTCTGCAGATGAATAATTACAATATAGGTCAGGGGTACAGCAAGATCCCGATCTTTGGCATTGATTCTATTCCGGAGGCTTTAACTGCAATTCATAAAGGTCTATTAGAAGGATCTGTAAGTCATGATTACCGTACTATGGCAAAGATATGTCTGGTGATCAGTATGAAGCCGGATATTAAAAGTGAAACTATATCTAAGATTTTTAATTTTCCTATTAACGATAATTATATTTTAGTTCCCAGCAGCTCCAACGCCAATAATATAGCCAATTAAAGGATAAAAAAATTATAAAAATAATTGTATTTTTGTAATTTTTAAGTTAGCATATGCTAACATAAGTTACCTAAACGTAATTGATATATTCTCAGCAAGCAAGTTTACATGTGTTGTACAGGTGTGTTCTCACCTTGTGTGGCGGTTAATTTAATAACCGCCAATTTTTTTTTCATAAAAAAGCGTCTGAGCTTTATTAGGCAAAGCCTATCTTTTTAGAGGGGGCGGATGAATAAAATCTATAGTTATAAAAAAACCCCGCTTAAAGCAGGGCTTTTTCAATAAGATTTTAAAGCTCTTATTGCATGTTCTTAATTAAGGCAGCTAAGGTGCTCTTATGACGGGCAGCCTTATTCTTGTGAATTAAACCTTTGCCGGCAAAACGGTCTAAAACAGACTCAGCCTGAACGAAAGCTAATTTTGCAGCTTCCTTATCACCAGTAGCAACGATTTTAACAACTTTCTTAACTAAAGTGCGCATCTTGGAACGTGCAGCTACATTACGCTGACGTGCCTTCTCAGAAATAATAACGCGCTTCTTTGCAGACTTAATATTAGGCACAGATAGCTCCTGAAAACTAAAAATATTGCCACATTCCATAACCGGTGGCACTTGAGCTCAGTATTTTAGCAGGAAAAAGAACTAATTTAAAGTAAAATTTTCGTTATATTTATAATAAAAGTATAGCTTTGTATTTTTTATCAGTAGTATATAAGCAGGAGATTTTTAATGTCTTTATTTTTTTTGTATCTAAAAATGACTATGATTAGGTAAATATGCAACCTAGGCGACAAATAATATATAATAAACCACTATATCTGAAGCTTATAAAAATATTTTATTTTTTTATTGAGGAATTTTTCTGACCATGCGCCTTATCCGTTGCCTCTCTGATTTTAAAGGTACTCCTAATGGGATAGCTTTAGCAATAGGCAATTTTGACGGTTTTCATCGTGGACATCAGGCTGTGATTGCTACTATGCAAGCTAAAGCTAAGGCTCTTGGGCTTAAAAGTGCGGTGATGATTTTTGAACCGCAGCCTTTAGAATTTTTTTCTCATAATGTCCCTGCGCGGCTTTATTCTTTGCGCGATAAACTGATCGCTTTAGACAGGGCAGGTATAGATATAGTATTTTGCATGCGCTTTAATAAAGAATTTGCTTCTATGAGCGCGCAAGAGTACGTCAACGATCTCCTTTATAAGAAATTGCAAGTTAGAAGTGTCACAGTAGGCACATTATTTAATTTTGGTAAAGGCGGTAAATCTGGTATAAGCGATCTTAAAGCTTTAGGAGCTCCTTTAGGCTTGGAGGCCTCTGCTATTGCTGGCGTTAATTTAAATGGTGAAAGAATTTCTAGCACCTTAATCCGTCAATATTTAGAGGAAGGCAAGTTAAAACTTGCGGCTACCGCTTTAGGCAGACCATATTCAATTTCAGGCAAAGTTGTTCATGGCAATGAGATCGGCAGAACTATTGGTTTCCCAACTGCAAATATCAATATCAATCGCCGAGTAAGTCCTCTTTTAGGGGTTTATGCAGTTAAGGTTCGTTTAGATGACGGACTGGTTTATCGTGGTATTGCTAATGTTGGCTATCGGCCAACTATTGGGAAACAACAAAAACAAAGTATTCTCGAGGTTAATCTTTTTGATTTTAAGGGTAACCTTTATGGGCGTACTTTATATGTTTATTTCCTGCAGAAGCTTCGTCAGGAAATAAAATTTTCAGATCTTGGGCAATTAGCAGAACAGCTTGCCTGTGATCGGCAGCAGGCATATGCTGTTTTTACACAATCCAAATTTGATACAAGTGATGTTTGTAGGTAAAAAATGGCTGATTATAAAAGTACTTTAAATCTTCCGAATACTGCATTTCCGATGCGCGGTAATTTGGCGCAGCGTGAACCGCAAATGTTGGCAGACTGGGAAAAGCGCGATCTCTATAAGAAAATTCGCCAAGCACGCGCAGGTGCTAACATGTTTATTTTGCACGATGGTCCTCCTTATGCAAATGGTAATATTCATATCGGCCATTCTATTAACAAGGTCCTCAAGGACATCATTATTAAGTCTAAGACTTTATCTGGTTTTGATTCACCATATATTCCAGGCTGGGATTGTCACGGATTGCCTATCGAAGTTAAAGTCGAGAGCTTAATTGGCAAACCAGGCGTTAAGGTTGATGCTGCTACTTTCCGTAAAGAGTGCCGCAAGTACGCTCAAAGTCAAGTTGATGCGCAGCGTCGAGATTTCAAGCGTTTAGGTGTAATCGGTGATTGGGATCATCCTTATTTAACCATGGATTACAAAACCGAAGCTGATACATTAAGAGCCTTAGGAAAGGTAATTGCAAATGGTCATTTCGTCCGTGGCTTAAAGCCGGTTTATTGGTGCATGGATTGCCAGTCTGCTTTAGCTGAGGCTGAGGTTGAATATGCTGATGTCACATCAGATTCTATCTATGTACGTTTTAATGCCGTCGACGAAGGGGCAATTTTAGATATATTCAAGACTAATGAAGGTGAAGGCAAGATAAGCTGCGTTATTTGGACAACCACTCCATGGACCTTGCCTGCTAACCGAGCTATCTGCTTAAATGAACAGTTAAAGTATTCCTTAGTTCAGGTTCAAACTGATAATGGCTATGAGCGCTTCATTTTGGCCTCAGATTTAGTTGAGTCTGTAATGAAGGAATTTGAGTATGAAAATTATAAGGTCTTAGGTGAAGAGGTAAGCGGCAAGGCTTTAGAATTACAGCGCTTTAAGCATCCTTTCTTAAATATTACAGTTCCTGTAATTTTAGGAGCTCATGTTACCTTAGAGGCCGGTACTGGCTGCGTTCATACTGCTGGCGGCCATGGCTTGGATGACTATAACGTTTCAACTAAGTACGGCATTGAAATTTATAATCCGGTTGGTCCTGATGGCTGTTTTAAAGAAGACTGCGAGTTCTTTGCAGGCTTAAATGTTTTGAAGGCTAATCCGGCTGTTTTAGATGTTTTAAGAGAGCGTGGCGCTTTAGTTAAATATAAGAAGATTGTGCACAGCTATCCGCACTGCTGGCGTCACAAGACTCCTGTAATCTTCCGTGCTACTGCTCAATGGTTTATTTCTATGGAAGCTCGCGGCTTGCGCAGCAGAGCTTTAGAGGAGATTAAGGGTGTACGTTGGATCCCTGAATGGGGCCAGAACCGCATTGAAGCTATGGTTAAACAGCGTACCGACTGGTGTATTTCTCGTCAGCGTACTTGGGGTATGCCTTGTGCTGTCTTAATCAACAATGAGACTAATGAGATTCATCCGCGTACTCCAGAGCTTATCGAAAAAGTTGCTTGCGAGGTCGAGAAGAAAGGTATTCAGGCTTGGTGGGATCTGAAGGTTGAGGATTTAATCGGACCTGAGGAAGCTGCTCATTATCATAAGGATCCTAATACTCTTGATGTTTGGTTTGATTCTGGCTCAACTCATTATTCTGTAGTCGATAAACGTCCTGAGTTTAATCACCATAGCGCAGATCTTTATTTAGAAGGCTCAGATCAGCACCGTGGTTGGTTTATGTCATCTTTAATGCTTTCTGTTGCCACTAAGAATAAAGCTCCGTATCGTCAGGTACTTACTCATGGCTTTACTGTTGATGGCCAGGGCCGCAAGATGTCGAAGTCTCTAGGCAATGTTATTGCTCCGCAAGAGATTATCGATAAATTAGGAGCCGATGTTTTACGTCTGTGGATTGCTTCTAATGACTATACTGGTGATATGGCAGTATCCCATGAAATTTTTAAGCGTTCTTCAGATGCTTATCGTCGTGTACGCAATACCATCCGTTTCTTATTGGCAAATTTAAGCGGTTTTGATCCTAAGACCGATATGGTAGCCTTCGATGATATGGTTGAGCTTGATAAGTGGGTTGTGTCATTAACTGCTAATACTCAAAAAGAAATTTTGAAGTATTATGATGATTATGACTTCCATATGGTAGTTCAAAGCTTAATGCATTTCTGCTCTATTCAATTAGGTTCTTTCTATTTAGATATTATTAAGGATCGTCAATATACAGCTAAAGCTGATTCAAGAGCCCGCCGTTCTTGTCAGACTGCTTTATACAAGATCTGCGAAGCTCTCCTGCGCTGGATTGCTCCTATCTTATCCTTTACCGCTCAAGAGGCTTGGGAGAGCATGCCAGGAGAGAGAGAGGAGTTTGTCTTTACTTCTAATTGGTATGAGGATTTGCAGACTTTAGATGAAAATTCTAAATTTAACAGCGCCTTCTGGGAGCGTATCTTAGCTTTCCGTAATGAAGCCAATCGTGCTATTGAAACTGCACGTAATAATCAGATTATTGGCGGTTCATTAGAAGCAGAGCTTTCTATATACGTTAAAGGAGATTTGGCAGCTGACTTAAAGCAGTTAGAAGATGAGCTACGCTTCGTGCTGATTACTTCTAGAGCTGATGTTAAGGAAGAGGATGCCCCTGAGAGAGCATTTGTTGCCGAAAACTTACCTTGCGCCTTTACAGTTAAGAAGTCAGAGGCTCATAAGTGCGAACGCTGCTGGCATTATGAGGCAGATGTTGACTGCGATCCGGAATATCCAGGCTTATGCAAGCGCTGCGTAGAAAATATTAAGACTGCCGGCGAAAATCGTCGTTTTGCATAATGGCTAAGGTAAAAGCAAATGGCAGGCTGTATTTAATTATCAGCCTGTTATGGATTGTCCTCGATCAATTTACTAAGTATTTAGTAGTTAAAGGGATAGATTATCATTCCCCAGGTATCGAGGTCACTCCATTTTTTAATATAATTCATGTCTACAATACAGGAGCTGCTTTTAGTTTTCTAGCCTCAATGGGCGGATGGCAAAGGTGGTTCTTTGTAGGCGTAGCCATTTTTATTAGCTTATTTTTGCTAGTCTTATTATTGAAGACTCCTGCTAGCAAGCCGTGGACCTGCTTGGGAATAAGTCTCATTATCGGCGGTGCTATAGGCAATTTAATTGATCGTATAGTATTAGGACATGTTGTGGATTTTCTTTTGTTTTACATTAAGACAGATGAAGGTTTCTGGGCATATCCTGCCTTTAATGTAGCTGATATAGGCGTGTGCGTTGGAGCTGCTCTTTTGATTATTGCCAGTATTTGGGGAAAAGACTCTGAGGAAAAAAAATGAGCTTTAAGATTTTGCTTGCTAATGCTCGCGGGATGTGTGCTGGCGTATATCGAGCTATCAATACTGTAGAGAAAACTTTAGATAAATATGGGCCTGATAAGGTTTATGTTTTGCATGAGGTTGTTCATAATGCGCATGTTGTAGCCGATCTCAAAAAGCTGGGAGCTCATTTTGTAGATTCTTTAGAAGAAGTTCCGCCCAAGTCGGTATTGATTTTTTCAGCTCATGGTGTGAGTGAGGAAATTGAACGGAGGGCTCGCAATCTAAAGCTTACCATTATTGATGCAACTTGCCCTGTAGTAACGGGTATTCATCGCAAGATGAATCTGGCTTCAAAGCGCGGTCAGGAAGCGGTTGTTATCGGTCATCCTGGACATCAGGAAGTTATTGGCACAATTGGACAATACCTAGGCGATAAGTCTAAGGTCCATGTAATTTTAACTGCAGAAGATGTAGCAAAGCTTAATATTGATGGTGACAATGCTTTCTTTGCAACTCAGACTACCTTATCTGTAGATGAAACTAAGCGAACTGTTTTAGCTTTAAAAGAGCGCTTTCCTAATATTCAGGGACCTAAAACCGACGATACCTGCAATGCAACGCAGGAGCGTCAAAATGCTGTAAGAGAATTAGCTAAGCTTTGCGATGTTGTGATTATTGCCGGCTCAGCAAATTCATCTAATTCAAATCGACTGCGAGAGGTAGCTTTAGCGGAAAACACTAAGGCTTATCTTATTGATGACAGTACTCAATTTGATCTTAAATGGCTCGACGGCGTTAAGACTTTAGGGCTTACAGCAGGAGCTTCGGCACCTGAATATGTGATTGATGATATAATTGCTTTTTTAAAAAAGCATGGAGCTGATAGTTGCGAAAGTGTCGGTCCGCAGGCACACGATAGGATCTTCCCATTGCCTAAGGAAATTTAGATTTTTATTGCCCTTGTTAGTAATAACCGGGGCAATTTTGTTTTTTAGGCTGTTGTCTTAAAAGTATGTTTTATACGTTTATCATCTATAAAAAAGACATAAATGCTTTTGCGGCAATTTCTCCTAAATTCAGTAAAAAATTTTAGCTATTGAAGCTCACTTAATTATTTTAAAAATTTTTTTGGCAAAAATAAGCTAAAGATCTGGATCGAGAATAATAAGGATTTTGCTGGCCATCTCTGCAGGCTTAGCAATGATAAAAAAATTTTTTAAAATTATTAAAAATTTAATATGCCCAAATTTTGCGCAAAAGATTAAATTTAATATAAATTAGCTAATCTTGGTAATATTTATTTAAATCACATATGGAATATATTAAGGAGCTATTTGTGAGTGATTCTTTTGAAACTTTAAGCCTGCATGCAGGCTATACCCCGGAAAATGGCGGTCCTCGTGTTTTACCTATTTGCCAAAGCACCACTTTTAGATATGATTCAACTCAAGCTATAGCAGATCTTTTTGATTTAAAAGCTCCTGGCTTTTTTTATACGCGTTTGGCTAATCCTACAGTAGATGCTGTTGAGAAAAAAATTGCAGCTTTAGAAGGCGGCGTTGGTGCAATGTGCACCTCCTCAGGCCAAGCTGCAACTTTAGCTGCCATTTTAACTTTAGCTAAAGCAGGCGATCATATTGTCTGCAGCTCAAGTGTCTATGGCGGTACATTTAATTTAATGGCTGTTACCTTTAAGCGTATGGGAATTGAGGTCAGCTTTGTCGATCAAACTGCCTCTGATGAAGAAATTTCTCAGGCTTTTAAAGACAATACAAAGGCCTTCTTTGGCGAGACTATTGCAAATCCGGCGCTGACTGTTTTAGATATCAGCCGCATGGCAAAAATTGCTCATGATCATCATGTGCCTTTGATTGTTGATAATACTTTTGCTACTCCATACTTGTGCCGTCCATTTGACTTTGGCGCAGATATTGTCGTTCATTCAACAACTAAATATATGGATGGCCATGCTGTACAAGTTGGCGGCGTAGTTGTTGATAGCGGTAAATTCGACTGGGCTGCATCTGAGAAATTCCCTGAATTTGTAACTCCGGATGATTCTTATCACGGCTTAATTTATACTAAAGCCTTCGGCAATATGGCCTATATTGTGAAAGCACGTGTTCAAATCATGCGTGATTTAGGCCTATGTCAGACTGCACAAGGAGCTTTTTATATCAACTTAGGCTTAGAGACTTTAGCCTTACGCATCAGACGCCATAGTGAGAATGCTTTGGCTGTAGCTAAGTATTTAGAAAAGCATCCTAAGATATCAAAAGTAATTTATGCTGGTCTGGAGTCTTCTCCATTCCATGAGCTATCAAAGAAATATTTAAAAGACGGCTTATGCTCCGGCGTTTTGTCACTAGAGTTAAAAGGCGGACGTCAGGCAGGCTCTGCTTTAATCGATCATGTTAAGATGGCCTCTCCAGAAGTGCACGTAGCTGATATTCGCACTTGCCTGCTGCATCCGGCAAGCTCTACACATAGACAATTAACCGATGAACAGCTAACTGCCTGCGGCATTACTCCGGGCTTAGTAAGATTATCTGTAGGCTTAGAGTCTTTAGAAGATATTATTGCAGACTTAGAGCAAGCTTTAGCACAGGTTTAATGGTTGATTATAAATATAATCAATAAAAAAAGCCTATCTTTTTTAAGATAGGCTTTTTTAAGTAAGCTTTAAATTAAAGGTTCTTCATTTGCTCTAGCTGAGCCTGGACCTTGGACAGCTGGGTCTTATTAAGTTCTAGCTGAGCGCGAGCACCTTCAATAATCTTAGCTGGAGCTTTCTTGACAAAGGCTTCATTTGAAAGCTTAGCCTCACCGCTTCTGATGTTGCCCATAAGCTTGTCAATCATTCCCTCAAGACGCTTAATCTCCTCATCTTTATTGATAAGATTCTTCATGGGGATTAAAACCTCAGCTTCACGCAAAGGCTTGGAGGCACAAGGAGGAACAGATTCATTCTTAGAAATGAAAGAAATCGGATCGATATTAGCTAAGTTCTTTATATATATAAAGTTCTTTTGCGCACATTCTTGCTCTTGTTCATTTGCTCCGCGCATGATAGGAGCTAAGATCACCGAAGGTCCGACCTTCATTTCTGCTCTTAAGTTGCGTACAGTAGTTGCAAAGTCTTTGATGTATTCGATTTGAGCTTCTGCCTGGGCATCAACATCAAAATCGGCACTGTTAGGGAATGGTGCAACCATAATAGTGTTTTCGGCGTTGCTCTTGCCGACCATAGGGGCTGTTTGAGCCCAAATTGTCTCTGTTAAGAACGGCATTACTGGGTGAGCTAAGCGCATAATTGCTTCAAGCACTTCAACTAAAGTATAGGCTGCAGCATTCTTCTGCTTGTCAGTAGTTTCATCCGACTTTAAGATAGCTTTAGTAAATTCAACATACCAATCGCAGTATTCATTCCAGATGAATTCATAGAGAGTATTAGCTAACTGATCGAAGCGGTAAGCTTCAATGGCATTGCAAACCTCTGAGATGGTTTTTGATAAGCGAGAGCGGATAAAACGATCAGCTAAATTCAAGTCTTCATCTTGAGGCTTAGTAAGCTGCATTGAACCAACATTCATTAGTACAAAGCGGGAAGCGTTCCAAATCTTATTGCAGAAATTACGGTAGCCGTCTAAGCGCTTCATATCCCAGTTAATGTCTCTGCCGTTAGAAGCTAAAGCACACAGAGTGAAGCGTAAAGCATCAGTTCCGTGAGCTGCGATGCCCTCAGGGAACTGCTTGCGGGTTCTCTTTGCGATTTTTTCAGCCATCTGCGGCTGCATCATGTTAGCAGTGCGTTTTTGAACTAATTCCTCAATGCCGATGCCGTCAATCATATCTAAAGGATCTAAAACATTACCTTTAGATTTGGACATCTTTTTGCCTTCTTCGTCACGAATAAGTCCTGTTACATAAACAGTCTTAAATGGAACTTGTGGGGTGCCGTCGGCGTTCTTCATAAAATGCATGGTCATCATGATCATGCGTGCTACCCAGAAGAAGATGATATCAAAACCGGTAACTAGGCATGAGGTAGGGTGGAAGGTCTGTAATTCAACAGTATTGTCAGGCCAGCCTAAGGTAGAGAAAGTCCATAAGGCAGAAGAAAACCATGTATCAAGCACGTCTGGGTCACGAGTCAGCTTGATATCGGCATTCAAATTATATTTGCTGCGGCATTCTTCTTCGCTGTGAGCTACATAAACCTTGCCATTTTCATCATACCATGCAGGAATTCTGTGACCCCACCATAACTGTCTGGAAATACACCAATCCTGCAGATCATTCATCCAGGAATAGTACATATTAGCGTACTGTGCCGGGACAAATTTAATACGTCCGTCTTTTACAGCTTCAACAGCAGGCTTGCCTAATACAGAAGCGCGGACATACCATTGATCGGTAAGCATAGGTTCAATGGGAACGCCGCCACGATCGCCAAAAGGCTGAGAGAGCTCATGATCTTCAATATGGTCTAACAGTCCTTGAGCCTTTAAATCCTCGACGATGCGTTCTCTAGCTTCAAAGCGGTCAAGACCGCGGTAGGCTTCAGGAATATAAGATGATACAGCATCAGTGCTGACACCATCGCTGTCGAATACTTCAGCGCTGTCGCGGATATGAGCATCCTCAGTTAAGATATTAAGCATCGGCAGATGGCAGCGCTTGCCTACAGCATAATCGTTGAAATCATGTGCTGGGGTAATCTTTACGCAGCCGGTGCCGGTAGTCATATCTGCATGGATATCGGCAATAATTGGAATGCGGCGGTTTACAAGCGGCAGAATAAGATATTTACCTACTACAGATTTGAAGCGCTCATCAGAAGGGTTAACTGCAACGGCAGTATCGCCTAGCATGGTTTCAGGACGTGTAGTGGCAATCATTAAGTAATCTTTGCCGTCGGCGGTTTTAACGCCGTCGGCAAGCTTGTATTTCATATACCACATGAAGCCTTTCACATCACGGTTTTCAACTTCAAGATCAGAGATTGCTGTACGTAATTTTGGATCCCAGTTAACTAAGCGTTTGCCTCTGTAGATAAGATCTTCATCATAAAGGCGCACGAAAACTTCCAATACTGCCTTAGATAAACCTTCATCCATAGTGAAACGTTCGCGGCTCCAGTCAACAGAAGTTCCTAAGCGGCGCATCTGTTTGGTAATGGTACCGCCTGACTGTTCCTTCCATTTCCAGATTCTGTCGATAAAAGCTTCTCTGCCTAAGTCGTGACGAGTTAATTGCTCTTCTTTGGCTAATTTGCGTTCTACAACCATTTGGGTCGCAATACCAGCATGGTCAGTGCCGCATTGCCATAAGGTATTAAATCCTTGCATGCGGTGATAACGAATGAGGGTATCCATAATTGTCTGCTGGAAAGCATGGCCCATATGTAAAGAGCCGGTAACATTAGGCGGCGGCAGGGCGATAGAGTAAGCCCCTTTGCTGTTGTCACCGCTAGGTTTAAATAAGCCATTGGCTTCCCACTTCTGGTAGATGCCGTTTTCAAATTTTTCTGGCTGATAGGTTTTTTCCATTTCCATAAATTAGAAACCTGTAATAATTGGGCTTTAATTACTGATACAAATTGTTCATTTTACACTATAAAGGATATAACTTACAGGATAAAAAATTAAAGCTATTATTAAAGATACAACTTATGGCCACCAAACAGGGTTATTTTGATAATGCATAGAAATTCAGAGAGGCTTTAACCAAAATTTGCTAAAATCAATTTAAGTTATTGGGAAATTGTATATGCAAAAAAAACATAAGGTATATCTAGGTTTATTTTTATCCTTGATTGCAGCTTCAATTTTTAGCATCGCATTAGTCTATGAATCCTTTTATGGCATTTATGACCTAAAAGTTAAGGCTCAGGAAAAGCATTATCAGTTAAAGGAAGGATCCGGAGCTTTAAAAGTTTGTGATGATCTTGTGGATAATAAGCTATATAAACCTCTAATTAGCTTATGGTTAAAAAGGCATCCTGAGCTTTTAGATTTAAAGCGAGGCGAATATTTAATCGACGGCACTAAAACCTTAGGGCAGATCCTCAAGGATATGGTTGAAGGCAATGTGGTAGAAAAACTTTACCCGACAGTTACAATTGTCGAGGGAAGCACCTTTGAAAGCCTGCTGAATAAATTTAGAAAAAGCGATTTAAAAGAAGATAAGTTTTTTGAGGAAATCAGCAAACCTCGACAGTATATGGAGACCGTTTTTGCAGATAACAGGGATTTATTAGAAGCCTTAGGGGGAGCCCATGATTCCTTTGAAGGCTTACTTTTGCCGGCAACCTATCTTATGCTTGACGAAGTGCCTTTTAGCTCTGTAATTAAGCAGTCTTTATTTAAAATGGCAAAATATATGCGTAAGGCCTGGAATGATCGAGATCCGGATTTATATTTAAATGACCCATATGAGGCTTTGATTTTAGCTTCAATTGTTGAGCGTGAGACTATGCTAGACAGCGAACGGCCTCAAGTCGCAGGTGTTTTTTATAATCGTTTAAAAAAGAAAATGCGTCTGCAAACAGATCCCACGGTTATGTATGGCTTGTCGCCGACTTTTTCAGGAAAATTAACTCGCGGTCATTTGAATAAGGACACTATCTATAATACCTATACGCGCGAAGGCTTGCCGCCAACTCCGATAGCGATGCCAAGAGAAGCTTCAATTGATGCGGTATTGCATCCGGCTAAAACTAAGGCCTTATATTTTGTGGCAGCAGGAGTATCTCCAAAAGAAGGCCATGTTTTTTCTTCATCGCTTAAGGCTCATAATCAGGCTGTTGCTGATTATCGCAGGAAGCTGCGTGAATATAGAAATGAAGCTAAAAAGAATATAGATAAAGAAGAACCTTCACTTGCAGGTGAAAATAAGACCGCAACTGTGGTTGAAAATCAAGCCAGTAAAAAATAGCTATTGTTTTTTTATATTATTCGAAGATTATAAGATGTCAGGTTTATTTATTACATTAGAGGGTGTTGAAGGCGCTGGTAAATCATCGCTTATAGCAAAAATAAAAGAGTTTTTAGAAGCTAAGGAACACAAAGTTGAATGTGTTCGCGAGCCTGGCGGCACTGCAATTGCAGAACAGATAAGACAGATTTTAAAAACTCCCCGCAATGATGAAGATTTATGTGATAGGTGCGAGCTGCTGCTTATGTATGCTGCTCGTTCTCAATTGGTTAATACTAAGATAAAGCCCTTATTGTCACAAAATATAGATGTGATATGTGATCGTCATGATCTTTCTTCAATTGCTTATCAAGGCGGCGGCAGAGGCATGGATTTAGAGCTTATCAATAAGGCCAGACAAGTTGCTATAGGAGATTTTAAACCAGATTTAACCTTGTTATTAGATTTAAATCCTAAAGTTGGCTTAGAGCGTGTCAGACAAAGAGGAGCTTTGGATCGTTTTGAATTATCTGAATATGCTTTTTTTGAAAGAGTCCGCCAGGCTTATTTAGATTATGCCCATACGCATCCGCATGAGGTAAAAGTCATCAATGCCGAAGCTCCTTTTTCCCAGGTTGTCTCTCGTGCTTTAGAGGAAATTTCATGCTTACTTTAAAGCCGTGGCTTCAAAGCGCATATGATGAAGTTGCTTTAGCCTTAGAATTAAAGCGTCTGCCAGCATCAATAATTATTTCAGGCGATCTCCGTTTGCAAAGTGCAAGTCTGGCTGTTGCAATAGCGAAGCTGTTCCTATGCGAAAATCCCCAGGGAAGGCAGCCTTGCGGAAAATGTCACTCCTGCATGCAGCTGAGCGATGAAAGTCTAAGCCATCCTGATTTTTTAGCAGTTTTAAGTTCAACTAAGGAAAGCTTTGATCAAGAAGAGGATCTTAGTCATAAAGCCTCAGACTTGTTAGATAATGCGATAAAAGCAGACGGTACTTCACTGCGTATTGATACTTTGCGGCGCTTTCAAGATTGGCTAGTACAGTCTTCAATGGGAGCTCGCGGCAAGGTCGCAGTAATATCCAATGCGCATCTGATGCCAGAGGCTGCGGCTAATGCTATGCTAAAGACTTTTGAGGAACCTCCCAGCAACACCTTAATAATTATGCTTACTAAGAGTACCGATGCATTGCTGCCTACGATTTTGTCGCGAGCTTTTAAGGTTTATATAAAAAAACCGGATTTTAAGAGTGCCTATCATGAGCTTGAGGAGCTAAAAGTAGACACTAAATATGCAGCTCAAGCATTATGCTTAAGTGCAGGGGCTCCTTTTGCTGCCGCAGATCTTATAAGAACGCAAAAAATTGAAAAAGTTTTAGAGCTTTTAGATGCTTTAAGCAATACTTTATGTAATAAACAGGATCCTCAGGAATTTATAGAAAAATTATATAAAAAGGACGCAAAAGCTTTTGTTTTTACTCCACAAGAGCGCGCGGCAATTTTAGCGGAGTTTTTATTAGAGCTTTTAAAGTA
>CAJKNC010000003.1 GCA_905201175.1 uncultured Succinatimonas sp. | reverse complement strand
TTTCCTTGAATTGTAAAAATCTTTAAAATAAAAAAACTTTTGCCGGTGAAGGCAAAAGTTTTTCTTTATTTATTATTTGCAGCAACAGCAGCATTTCTGCTTAGGCTGGGCAAATTTTTCGATTAGCTCTGCAATCTGCTCTGCATTCAGCACACTGCTCTGCATGACGACAGTATCATCAATAGCTAAAGCTGGAGTTGAGAGAATATTGCAGCGGCTGATTTCAAAAATATCCTCGACTTTGGTAAGCTTGATATCGAGCTTTAAATTCTCGCAGGCTTTTACAGTGTTCTCGTAAAGGGCCTTGCAGTTTTTGCAGCCGGTTCCAAAGATTTTGATTTCCATAATATATCCTCATTTATAAAAAGAGATTAAAAGTAATTCCGATAACAATAAAGACAGCAAATAAGAAAAAATAAAAGCTAATCAGCATCGGCCATTTCATTACCTGCTTTAAAAGGATGAATTCAGGAATTGAAGCGGCAACGGAGCTTAAGCAGAAGGCAAAGGTAGTGCCTATCGGAAGTCCCTTGGTAATTAAGGTTTCCATGATAGGGATGATGCCGACTACATTTGTATACAGAGGCAAGCCCATAAATACGGCAAAGGGTACGGCTAAAAGATTATCCCTGCTGGTATATTTCAAAAAGAAGTCTTCCGGGATAAAGCCGTGGATGAGCGCGCCTACGGCAACGCCTATGAAGATCCATTTGTAAACTCTTTTTACAATTGTTAAGGTTTCATTCTTAGCAAACTCATGCCGCTGCAGAAGGCCTTTTCTTTCAGCAGGCATGCTTTGACCTGATGACGGGGAATTTTTCTTGAGGGAATTTACAAGAAAATCATGTAAAAAACGCTCTGATTTTATGGCATCAAAGAAAAATCCGCCTAAGATCCCGCATAAAATTCCCAGCACCACATACAGCAGGGTAATTTTAAAGCCTAAGATCCCAAACATCAGCACGATGGCAACCTGATTTAAAATGGGCGAGGTGATAAGAAAGGACATAGTGATCCCCACTGGAATTCTTGCAGAAGTAAATCCTATGAATAAGGGAACTGAGGAGCAGGAACAGAAGGGAGTAATTGCCCCGAATAGCGAGCCTAGCAGATAGCCTAGGATCCTTTTTTTGGCAATAAGGTAATTTCTGACTTTCAGCGTATTGAGGTTCGCTCTGATTAAAGCCATTACGTATACTAAAGCTGTAAGCAATATCAGGATCTTGATGCTGTCGTAAATAAAGAAGCTTAAGGCCTCGTAAAGATATTTATCTGTGTTTTTGTCAAAAACTGCAGCTGAAGCTAAAGCGGCAAATTCATCAATATACAGATAAGCTAGCAGCAGAACTAAGCCTGCAGCAGAGATTTTAAGAAAATATTTTGCGTACATATTTTTATATTTTGCCAAATAGTAAAATTTAAGCTAAAAATTTTTTAGCATGATTTTTTGCTGATAATATTCTCTGTGCATTTGAGGAAAGTGGGCAGACAGCAGATATTCAATTTATAAAATATGCTGGTGCCTTCGCGTCTTGAGGAGACAATTCCGGCATTTTTTAAAATCGATAAATGCTTAGATACTGTAGAAATATCGCTTTTGACGATTTCCTGCAGCCTGCAGACGCACATTTCTCCTGAGGATAGAGATTTAACGATCAAAAGCCGGCTAGGATGTCCTAGAGCCTTAAAGATCTCTGCCTGCTTCTGTAAGCTGATATCATTATGATCCATTTCTCTTCCTCTATATATTTGGCTGTTTTACCAAATAACCAAATATATGATAAGCCCCAAAAAATAAAAGATCAAGCATTGCGCCGTATTTTTAAGCAGTACCACTGCAGCAATTTAGAAGGATGCTTCAGACGTAAGGCAAGTTTTTTATCGCCGGCAGGCAAAGCGGCGGGAGAGGGAAAATTAGGCCTTAGGCGCGGAAAATATCCTTGCTTTGACAAAGCAAGGATAGCGGCAGAGGGCTGTAAGGGCTGTGCCTATTTCCAGCTTTCGGCAATAAGCTTATTAAAATCAGGATGAGCTGCAAGCTTTTCGTTAGGATCGATAGCATAGCGGTGCCTGCATAAAAGCAGCATCGGCAGATCGTTGACGGTATCTCCATAAGCAAAGGATTCGCTCATATCAATGCCGTGAGCTTTGACGAATTCCTTAATGCGAATAACCTTGCCCTCCTGATAGGGCACTGTGCCGCTTTGCCTGCCGGTGAGTACGCCGTTGATGCGCTCCATGGGCGCGGCAATGATATTATCTATGCCTAAGCCTTTGGCAACATGTTCGACTAGATAGTCCATAGTTGAGGTGACGATGACGGTGCAGTCGCCTCTGCTTCTATGAAATTCAAGAGCTTTTTTAGCGCCAGGCTTAACGTGCGGCAGAATTCTGGTGTTTACGCAGTCTGCAAGCAGCTGCTGCAGCCTGTCTTTATCAATGCCGATTAAGGGCTCTACGGCAAAGCTGATGAACTGATTGATATCTAAAACGCCCTGAAAGAACAGTTCGCCGTAATGACATAATTTCCGATAGCGATCTTCTGTGGCTAAGCCTTTGTCAATCATGTATTTGAGACTTAAATCATTGGTGTCTCCGTCAATTAGGGTTCCATCCATATCAAAAAAAGCTACAGCCATTTAAATTTCTTCCTCTTTTAATAATTCATAAACATCCTCGCCGTCTAAAAAGCGCTGGGTTTCATCAATTTCCAGCAGCTCTTCAGGCGTAAAAGGACGATAAGCAAGCTCCGGAGCTACCTGGCCCCTGACAACTAATAATGCACGCCGCATATCTTCATTAGGATAGTCAAAGCGGTAGCGATAGGTAGTATAGGAGCTGTAGTTGTGGATCGTGACTTTATTGCGGCTTACAAAACCGCTTTGTATAAGCAAGGCGCCAATCTCTTTGCCGCGAGGATCCATATTCACCGACCAGGTATGCAGCGGATCCTGGCCGTCCTTGTCAAAAAGCCAGCTTAAATTAGGGGCGGCGGCATTAAACAGATTCTTTAAAAAGCTGTAATCGCCGGCTGCCGTATAAGGGTAAAGGGCGCCGTTATTTGACATTGCATGACTTATGCAGGCTGGGGACATAACTTCTATTAAGTTATCGCTAAAGCAAAAGCCGCCATAGCAGGAATCTAATGCCTGCATATAGGCATCGCTGCTGATATGCAGATCTTTGGCGATAGAGGCTATTTTTTCGCTGAACAGGATCTGCACCTCATCCTGCGTGAGGCCGAATAGGCTTTCAAAGCGCGGATCGTTGCTGATATCGTTGACCAAAGGCAGGCCTTCGGAAATCTCTGAGGCCAGAATAAATTTAATATGTCCGGTCAGAAGACACCAGCTGACCTTATCTCCGGCATGCTTGATGGCATTGAGCATGTCAAGGTAGATGGAAATAGCTTCATTCTGATATTCAGCAGGCATTGAAGCAGCCACCATAAAGGGCAGATCGTAATTATCAATGACAATGACAGCCGGCTCTTTATGACGCTTGGCTACTGCCGTAATTAAATTTGCAAAATAGCCTCTGGGAGTTTGATAAGAGGTTATATGGCTTTCAATATGCTGATTCCAGTACAGCTGCTGAATTCTTTCGATAAGCTCGTCGGCAAATTCGCTGGGATTTTGGGCATTGAAATTTTTGAAATTCAGCGTTATGACGTGATGGATCGGCAGATCTTTAAATTCCTCAGTTAAGGAGAGCTTATCTAAGAAGCCGCGATCGCGTCCGGACAGCTTTTCAATGGCGCTTGCAGCTAAGGATAAGCCGAAGCCGCGCGGACGAATAAGCAGATAAATATTTGGGGATGCAAAGCGAGGCGAGTTTTCAAGCTCGCAGAGCAGTTCAAAAAGACGTCTGGATTTATCGATGTAGAGATAGTCCGAGAGGATGAGTTCCTGCAGACCTGCATACAGCGAACTGTGAGAGAGCATCATATAATTTATATCCTTCGGGCGGGGGCCAGACCGACCACATCGCGGTACCTTGAACGCTGATCCTGGCTGCTTCCTTCCGAACCTGACCAATTATACCAGTGACAAGTACGCGAGGACCAGCCTGTCCCCCATTGCATGGAACATGATACTGAATTTTTTATTAAAAGGCAAGATCTTGCCTGCTTATTAAGCCTGACTGCAGCTGCATTCAATAACTCTGGCTGTTGTCATGCTTCTTAGCCTTTAACGTATCTGATGCGGCAGATAAAGCCCTGCTGCGGCCGTCAATATTTACCGCAGCTGTCAAATGAGGCCGTATAATTTACTATTTTATGCTGAAGCCCCTTTACACATTGAATCTATTTGAGTAAATTTCAGGCTTGATTTAAAGATATCATATAGTCACAATAAGGTCTATGCAGAATAATCATTTAAAGGTCATGCGCGTGCCTAAACGCGCTGTAGATGGAGTCTTGCTTTTAGACAAGCCTAAAGGCGTATCCTCTTCTTTAGTCTTAACTAGGGTCAGAGGCATGTTCAGAGCTCAAAAGGGAGGCCATACCGGAGCTTTAGATCCGTTAGCCTCAGGGCTCTTGCCTATTTGCTTAGGAGAGGCAACTAAGTTTTCTACTTATTTTTTAGAGGGACGTAAAAGATATATAGCTACAGGACGCTTAGGCATTGTGACTACCTCTGCTGATGCTGAAGGAGAGATTGTTGCTACAGCCGAGGTCAAGGATGCCTTAGAGCATGTAGAAAAGGTGCTAGAGCAGTTTAAAGGCAGGATTGTTCAGACTCCGCCTATTTATTCGGCAATTAAGGTATCAGGCAGGCCGCTGTACAAGTATGCGCGCAAAGGACAGGAAGTTGAGGTTCCCAAACGCGAGGTGGAGATCTATTCCTTAGAGCTCAAAGAAGTAAAATCCGGAGCTGAGCCGTCATTTACGGTGGAGGTTTACTGCTCAAAGGGCACCTATATCCGCACTTTGATTGCAGATATAGGCAATGCCCTAGGCTGCGGGGCCTATGTTACCATGCTGCGCAGAATTGGGGTTCAGGGCCTGCCTGAAAATGAGATGATTGGCTTAGAGGAGCTGCAGGATCTCTGCGATGGGCGCGCAGATCCTGCTGATTTTACGCAGCTTGACAAATTATTGCTGCCTATAGACCAAGTCATGAATTGGCTTCCCTGTCTGACCTTACAGCGCAAGGAAGCTTTGGATTTATGCCATGGAATACGTCTGCGCGAGGATTTGCAGAATCTGCAGTTTTCCTGTGAGCGCAAGCTTTATGATGGTCCATGGCAGGTGCGCTGCGAAGGAGAGTTTTTAGGCGTAGCCAGAATCTCCTGCGGGTATATTATTCCCGAGCGCATGATGTCTCATCCTATGGGAATAAATCAGTAATGAAGAAAATTATAGTATTGGCATTGGCAGCCGCTTGCGTCTTTGCATTAAACGGCTGCAGAACAGATCCGTCTGAGGCTACGGAAAAGAATTTTAAAGCAGCCCTGGATAGGGTTTTAAATAAGACTAATGTTAAGATTATGGGGCCGGGCATTATTATTGATGCGCAGAACAATATCTTTGCTCTTGAGGATCCCCATGCTAAGGAAAATGAAGGCAAGCAGTACAAGGTTAAGGACGTCGGCGTATACGATGCTTTAATTGATTATGCCAAGGCCTTTGAAAAAGCCGGCGGAGTGGAGCTTAAGGAGCAGGAATTTATCGCTCCTGCAGCCTTCGGCGAAGGCGAGAAGACCTACGGCTATATAATTGATTATAAGGAAGATCTCAAAAAGGATGTACAGGTTATGCCGATGATGGGACTGCCTGTAGTCGATGCCGGCGTATTGTGCGTAGACAAGATTGTCAGCTTTACGCCTCCTAAGGAGCATAACGGCATCACTGTAAGCGAGGTAACCTTTAAAAAAGGGATCTGCAATTATCCTAAGGGCATCAGCAAAGAGGTCATAATTAAGTCAGGCGTTTTAAAGGATATTTCCGACAACAGCACTTACAAGCTAAAGCAGACTGAGCATGGCTGGGAAGTCATGGTTGCCGAGTCCTTCAGCTTCGATTATTTAAAGAATTTTATTGAGCAGAATATCAAGTAAGATTATGTTGAAATTAAAAGCATTATTGGCATTAGGCCTGTCAGCTGCGCTGCTGGCAAATTCATCAATAGCGCAGGAACAGCCGCAAGCGCAGGTTAAAGCGCAGGCTGTAGATTTATCCAAAGCAGAAAATGCTACCTTTGAGTATTTATTGAACGAAAAGCTCAATAAGCAGAAGGTCATAGCCTCAGCTCCGGGCATTCCTTCTAGTCTCTATGAGATGACCATGGATGCTGAGGATCCCAGCAATCCTCTAAATAAGAATAAAAATTATCATCCAGCGGAGCGTCAGGGCTGGGAGAGCATGATTTCCCAAGGGCGCGTGCTGGAAAAGCTAGGCTTGATGGAGTTTGAGTCAGGCACCTTTGAGGAGCTTGATTATAATGGTCAAAAGTTCAAGTTTACGGGCTTTTTAATGAAGTTTACCCCTAAGGCTCATGATTATATTCAAGTAATATCAAACTTGAGACGTGTGGGCTTAAGAGTCGGCTATATGGCAGTAAAAAAGATTAATTCGTTTTCTAAGACCCAGATTAAGGATAAAAAGCCTTCAGTTACGGTAAGCTTCGATTCTGCGCTTACTAATAAATCGCCCTGGGTAAATGACGAGTATTTAAAATCTACAGGCATTATGTCCTTTGTTGAGGGGACTACTTCAGTCAATATGAGCTTTATTGACGGCAAGTGGGCCATTGATGATGCTAAATTCCTCTTCTCCGTACAAAATCCGGTAGTTGATTTTGAGTAATCTGCCGAAGTCTCACTAAGCTGCTGTTTTTAATAAAGGAGCAGCTTGCAGAAGCGGCAGCTGCTGAAAAGGCTGCCTAAGAGATTTTGCAAAGCTTATATTTGTAAAAAAATTTTTTTTTGATTTTTCAATATCTAACCTCAAAAGGCCTTATGAGCCTTTTGAGGTTTTGTTTTAAGCTGTCAGCATAAGGACAGCTTTGTTTTGAAGAGCTGTGAAATAAGGCGTCCAGCTTATATATGGGGATTAATTCCTAAATTTAAAGATCAAATTAACTAATTGATAACAAAACTCATTTCTTTGAAATTTATAAAATCATCCCCACTTTAGTAAGTGTAAAAAGAAAGATAAGAGCCAAGATAAAAATAAAGGCTCAGGAGCGATGATTATGAATAAGTTTAAGAAAATGATGTTACAAAACAATGCTCAGCAACAGCAGAACATGTTAAATCATTATCAGAAGATGCCGACTATCTTTGATATTTTCAATCGTCCTCTTGATGATTTCAGCTTTTTCAAAGACAGCGGCTTTCAGGACAGCTTCAAGGTAGATATTGAGGACTGCGATGATCATTATGAGCTCAAAGCCGATCTGCCGGGAGTTAAGAAGGAAGATATCAAGCTTGATTTTAATGATGGCGTCTTGAGCATCAAAGCTGCTCATCATCAAAACAAGAATGAAAAGCAGAATAATTTTGTATTAAACGAGCGCTTTGAGGGCACTTATGAGCGCAGCTTCAGCTTTGAGGATATCGATCCGCAGAATATTGAAGCAAGCTTTGATGAGGGCGAGCTTAAGATAAAGCTTAATAAGCTTCAGAAGAACCCGTCTGTTAATATCAAGATTAACTAATTTGAGAGCTTAGAGGAGATTATTATGAATATGCAGAATAGAGTTTATGCTCCTACATTATTTGATTTATTATCAAGCAATATAGGCTCTTGGCCGTTTACTAATACTGTAAATGAAAGCTTTAGCTGCGATATTGAAGACAAAGGCGATCACTACAGCTTGAAAGCCGATCTGCCTGGTGTTAAAAAGGAAGATATAAAGCTCGACTTCCAAAATGGCGTGCTCACAATCAAGGCTGTACACCATCAAAAGAGCGGCGGTAATTCAAAGTATATTTTAAATGAGCGCTATGAAGGCACTTATGAGCGCAGCTTCAGCTTTGAGGATGTTGACGAGAATAATATCAATGCTGCCTTTGTCAAGGGCGAGCTTGATGTAAGCCTAGGCAAGATTGCTAAGAGTCCTAAGCTTGAGATTAAGATCCACTAGCTTTAAGCAGGGAGGGTTTTATGAATACACAGAATAATACGCCGACGATTTTCGACTTGTTTTCAAGTCCGCTTAAGAATTTTGATTTGATAAAGAGTCCTGAGGAGCTTAAATGCGATCTGAAGAATTTAGATGATGCTTATGAGCTCTCAGTAGATCTGCCGGGAGTAAAGAAGGAAGATATCAGCCTGTCCTTTGAAAATCAGGTTTTGACCATCAGTGCTAAGCATCATGGTGATTTTGATAAGGACAGCGGAGATTTTATACTGCATGAGCGTACGAGCGGAGTTTACAACCGCTCCATCATGCTCAATGATGTCGATCCTGAGGGAATTGAGGCCAAATTTGAAAACGGCATTCTTAGCGTAAAGCTTAAAAAGCAAGCTAAATCAATTACCCGTGCGATCAAGATTAATTAAGGATAAGCGCCATGAGGCTAAAGCCTCATGGCTTTTTTTTGCATATGGAAAAACCTACGCTGCAGATGCTCCTTGAAGCTAATGCTCTTTTGATGGCAAAGCAGTCAAGACTTAAGTCCTACGGCAGGAACTGTCCCTTAGATTACGCGCATCAGAGAGCCCTGCTGCGCGATTTGATGAATATGTATCAGCCGCTGTCGCTGCCCGATCCTAGGTATTTTGAGCTTCAGGATGCCATCTTAAGCTATGAAAATGCACAGCAGAAGACAGTAGAGCTTAAAGATCTTAAGAGCTCGCCTTTAAATGACGGCATCTATCATTATCAGGGAGATATAACCGGTCTTAAGGTAGATGCCATCGTTAATGCGGCTAACAGCTCCTTATTAGGCTGCTTTATTCCGCGGCATTTCTGCATAGATAACTGCATTCACTCTAAAAGCGGGCTGCAGCTGCGCTTTAGGTGCAAAGAGATAGGGCATATAAAAACCTCTGAGGCTGTGATTACAGAGGCCTATAATCTTAAGTGCAGATATATCATCCATGCCGTAGGCCCTATGGTCTTGTTTGAGCTTAACGACAGCTTAAGGCAAAGCCTGGCGAAGACTTATGAAAATATCTTAGCTCAGGCTGCTGCATACAAGCTCAAAAGCATAGCTGTCTGCTGCATTTCAACCGGCGCCTTTCGCTTTCCTAATGATGAGGCGGCAGAAATTGCCGCAGCGACAGTTTTAAATACGCTTAAGGCTAAAAAGCTCAGCCTTAAGGTAGTATTCAATACCTATAAAGATGCAGATGCGCAGCTTTATCAAAAGCTTCTGTTTTAGCTGCTGATTTTAAATAAGATAATTTAAGATAAAGCATTTTGTGCCTTCTAATTTTAAAGCCTGGCTTAAAAAGAGTTTAGCTTTAAATAAGGAGGGCACGGTGAGATTCTTCAAATTTAAAAAACATATAAAAGCTCAGAAGGAAGCTTATTCCTTAGCCGATTATCTGCATGATCATGAATGCATGTATATAGGCACTGACGGCTTTAGACTCTACAGGACGGCAAGCTTTGAGGAGCTTTGGGAGCATTATGCCTCAGATATAGACAGGCTGCTGCTTTTAAGCGGCTTTTATAAGGATGATTTTGATGCAGTCATAAAGCCTGTAATTATGCGCTTTATCAGGAAAGTCGGGGTAGTTCCGGCTTCGGAGCTGCATCATGACGCAGCTGCCGGAGGACTGATTCGGCATTCATTAAATGTAGCCTGTCAGGCCTTAAAAACGGCTAAAGAGCTTATGATCTTTAAGGAGCTGCCTTCATCTGCAGCCATTAGGGCTTCATTAATAATTTTAAGCCTGGCGCATGATTTAGGCAAAATCCTGACCGATTTTGAGGTGTATTCCCTAGACAGACTGCATAAGTGGCAAAGCGGCAGCGAAGATTTGGAGGCTTTCTGCAGAAAGCATGCGCTCTCTTATATAAGCCTGCATTTTATTGCCGGCCGCCGGCAGCAGCATCAGAAGCTTACGGCAGCGAGCCTGGCTATGCTAGTTAAGCCTCAGGATAGGATTTTCGCGCTTATAAATGCAGAGCTTGATTTTTTCCGTCTTGAGGAGGCCTTAGAGGGAAGGCTTGCGGATATAGTGCTTAAAGCGGATGCCCAGGCTGTAAGGCTCTGCGGCTCGGCGGCACAGAATATGCTTTATGTCCCGGATTTTATCCGCGCTAAGCTTATCTGCGATATTTGCAGCGGAGATAAAAGCGTCAATCGCCTTGATTCAGATATTTTCCTAACTCCCTTCGGCGTAATTTTAGAGTGCGGCTCTGAGGCTTTCTGTCTGTTTAAAAGCTTTTATGAAAGTGCAGTTTTAGGCAGCAGGGCGGATAAATTTAATCTTGAGGGGCAGAACTTTACGCAGAGGCTGCGCTCGCTGGGGGTATTCTGCGCCTTCGGCACGATGCGGGTATATAACTATTACCGAATACAGCTGGGAGAAGATCTTCTGTATGTAAAAGGAGCATTGATTGCTCTTGAAGAGCTTAAGCATTACGGAGAATGCGTCAATGCGGTCATGCTGGGCAATCGCATGCTGGGCCTTTTGGAAGCCGTCTCGGAAATCAGACAGCTTGAGAGCGACAAGATTGTTCACCTAAGAGTAAAGGGCGGAGCTCTGTTAAATGCAATCACCGCAGAGGATTTAGACTTAAATTCCATTCGCTGCTATGATCCTAGGCTCAATCAGGATTTTTTGCCTTATGAAAAGGAGTTCATGCTTGAAGGCATCAGAGAGCCTAAAAAAGAGCAGACAGATTGCAGAAGCTCTTCTGAAAGCAGCGGAGCTGACAGAATTGAGGCCTTTAAATCAGCTCCTGATTATGAGGAGCAGGATGAAATTTTGAAGTTTAATCTCTATGATCAGGATAAGACTCTGCAGCTGAGAGCGCATTATCCTAAATGCCTGCTAAATCAGGCTGCAGCCGATGCCGAAGGCTGAAAGTCACCTCTTTAATCTTCAGCTAAAGCTTTAGCTTCAGGCAAATTTTGATAATATAAGTTTTAGTTTTCTTAAAATTTATATTCAAGCATATGTCAGCCTCGATATTAGATAGTCTTAATTTAGAGCAGCAGCAAGCTGTTGCCTGTACTGAAGGTTATGTCCGCGTCTTAGCCGGAGCCGGAACCGGCAAAACAAAGACTTTAACCGCCCGCTATGCATATTTGGTCAAAGAGCTGGGACTTTCTCCGGCAA
This sequence comes from uncultured Succinatimonas sp., assembly GCA_905201175.1. GTDB lineage: Bacteria > Pseudomonadota > Gammaproteobacteria > Enterobacterales > Succinivibrionaceae > Succinivibrio. The sequence goes on along the minus strand of CAJKNC010000003.1, from coordinate 34,106 downwards.
AAATTTTATGCGTGACCTTTACGAATAAAGCCGCTCAGGAGATGAAAGAGCGGATTATCAGAATATGCGGCAGTACAGTCTCTCCCTGGGTGACCACCTTTCATGGCTTCTGTGCTGATTTTTTAAGAAAAAGAGCGGATGTTTTAGGCTATCCTTTAAATTTTGTCATCATTCCTGTAGCAGAGGTCAAAGAGATCTTAAAGCCTATTTATGAGCAGTTAGGAATTAACGGACGTGAATTTTCGCTGCAGGAGGGCTGGGAATATATCGATAAGCTCAAGTCAAAGGATTTAAGCTATGTGGATATTATGCTCAATGCCGACAGCGAGGAGCTGCTGCGCCTAGCCGCGCTTAAGGGCATAGACTTTAAGCGTGCGATGTTTTATCTCTATCTGTATCAGCAGCGCAGCTCGGCTCTGCTTGATTTTGACGATCTGATTGCCTTTACGCTGACAATTTTAAAGCGGCATGCGGATATTCGCCTTGAATATCAAAAGCGGCTGCAGTATATCGAGGTCGATGAATTTCAGGATATCGATCATCTGCAGTATGAGCTTGTCGAAATCCTAGCAGCCTTTCATCAGAATTTATTTATCGTCGGCGATCCCGATCAGACCATCTATTCCTTCAGGGGAGCTGATGTAAAATTTTTCACGGATTTTCCTTTGCTTCATCAGGGCGCTAAATGCTTTTCATTCAGTCAGAACTATCGCTCGCAGGGGGCTATTTTAGATTGCGCCTATACCTTGATTAGTAAAAATCCGGACAACGGCAGGGTGCATCTTAAGGCCATGCGCAAGGATATTAGTGATGAAATGTTCTGTGAGGTAGTGCCTCTTGAGGATAAGCATGACAAGGGAGAGCTGCAGGCGTTTTTGCGTTCTATTGAGGGACATACTAAATTAGAGCGCGTGCAGGATCCGCATTTTCAAATCGTCAAGGAGCTCAAAGGCACGCCAAAGCCGGTCGTCGCCGGCATTTTAAATCAAAATGACGAGGCTGATTTTATCGCTCGCGAGATCAAGCTTATAAGATCTCTTTATCCGCAAAGCTCAGTTGCAGTTTTATATAGAGCTCACAGCGTGAGCAGCAAGCTTGAGCAGGCTTTAGTCCGCTATAAGATCCCCTATAAAGTCGTAGGCGATTTTAATTTTTTTGAAAGACGCGAAATTTTAGATGTGCTGGCCTTTTGCAGATTGTGCTTAAATCCTAAGGATGATGCTGCCTTAAGACGCGTTATTAATGTCCCTAAGCGCGGCTTCGGCAAGGTGAGGCTGCAGCGCCTGCAGAAGGATGCTCAGGCTTTAAGGCTGTCCTTATATGAAACCTTAAAGCAGAGCCTGGATAATCCTGTATATACAAGCCGCAGCCGCATTCGGGACTTTACGGCAGCTACCGATAAGCTTATAGAATATTTTGCCAAGACGGTACCGCCGATTTTAGGCCTGGAAAAAATTTTAAATGCCTATCTTTATGAGGAGCATTTGAAGCAGTCAGGAGAAAGCGAGCGCGTGGAGAGCCTGTCGCAGCTGCGGCAGCTGGCTTTTGATTTTGAAAACAGCGCCGGAGAAGAGACTACTTTAGCAGATTTTCTGAATCATTTGGTTTTGTATGTAAGGCAAGATGAGAATGCGGATTTAAATAAAGTCAGCCTGATGACTGTGCATAATGCCAAGGGGCTTGAGTTTGATTATGTTTTTGTGGCGGCTTTAAATGAGGGAGTTTTCCCGTCGACTAAGGCGATAAATTTTGCTTCTTTGCAGGAGGAGCGCCGGCTTTTATATGTGGCGATGACCAGAGCCTGCAGGCAGCTGTTTTTAAGCTCGGTAAATTTTCAGAATCAGGCCGGACGCAGCGAAGATCCGTCGCGCTTTATTGAGGATTTTAATGTTGATGAGGTGCATTTGGTCGGCTCGCTTGTCGGCTTAAAAGCGCGCAGCAGCAAGAGCTGCAGTGACTGTGAAAAGCGTTTTGATATCGGCGATAAGGTCTTTCATAAAATTTTCGGCCCCGGGGAGATTTTAGATCTTAAAGAAAGCACCGGGGAATATGAGATTAAATTTGCTTCTTTAAGGGAGACAAGAACGCTGTCCTTTAGTGCTCCCTTAGAGTCTGACAGCTAAATGGCAGAAGCCTTCATTGCCAGGTATACCTGTAAAGCCTCAAAGGTTTCGCGTACATCATGCACGCGGACTAGCTGCGCGCCTTTCATGAAGCTTATTAAAGCGCCGGCAACAGAGCCTGCTGCGCGATCCTGAGGATTAGGCAGATTACAGGCAGCGCCAATCATCGACTTGCGCGATAGGGCTGACAGAATGGGATAGCCTGTAGCGACGAAAGCCTCAAGATTATTTAAAAGGGTGAAATTATCTTTGACAGTCTTGCCAAAGCCGAAGCCGGGATCCAGGATAATATTTTCTTTTTTAATGCCGTGCTCAAGGCAGAGCGCCGCTCTCTCCTTAAGAAAATCAAGCACCTCTGAGAGAATATTCTGGTAGCGGGGACTGTCCTGCATGGATTTTGGGGTACCCTGCATATGCATCAGGATCACCGGGATCTGCAGCTTCGCAGCCTCTTCTAAGGCTCCAGGCATTCTTAAGGCGCGGATATCGTTCCAAATATCCGCACCGGCAGCTACAGCCTCCCTGATAACCTCAGGCTGCGAGGTATCTACAGAGATTAAAATTTCGCTGTTTTGAGCTCTTAAGGCTTCGATTACCGGAATGATGCGATTAAGCTCCTCTCTGACGCTTACGCAATCAGCTCCCGGGCGCGTGGATTCTCCGCCGATATCAATGATTGACGCACCAGCGGCAATCATGCTGCAGGCATGCTTTAGGGCCTTGCTTAAAGAGTTCCATTGACCGCCGTCAGAAAAGGAATCCGGCGTGACGTTCAAAATGCCCATAACGGCAGGCTTATCTAAGGATAAGCATCTTGATTGATGTTTAATTTGCATAATCCGCCTTTTTTATAAAAGTTACAGGCTAATTTTAATATATTTATTAAAAATAAGGAGAAAAACCGGAATATAAGAAGCCTGCCTTGATTAAAAGCACCAGCAGCAGCGGCAGCAGGCAGCTTACGTAGATTAGCGTTTCAGCAGCAGCTGTAAACAATAAAAAAAGCAAGGCATAAAAAGCTATGAATAAAAGATAGTTATTTAAAGTCTTTTGAAAGTGCATATTTACCTGCCTCAGGCAGGCTTCCTTATGACGATGATGCAGGCTGAAAGCTGCAAGTAAGCTAAAGAGGCAATAGCTTTTAAAGCAGATCGCTATAGGCAGGAAAAGACGCAGGGAGGCCAGATAAATCATATCTGCAAGCTCCTGACTGCCAAGGCTTAAAGCCTTAAGCGCAAAGCTTAAGCTGTTTGTTATTTTGCTTATATAAAATAGGGCTTGTTCGCCGAAGAAGCCTTCAGCCTCAATTATTTCATGTAAGGCCAGATCGGCATAGCTGTAATTATCAAAGCCTTTTATAAGATAAAAAAATGTAAAAATCACAAATGCGTATTTTAAAAGTCTGAACATAGCTACTCTTTTTCAATGAGAGGCAGTCTGCCTTTTATCAATGTACTGCCGCCTAAATAGGCAGCATATTCTAGGTTTTTTAATCCCATCAGCAGCTGCGGATTTATAAGCAGCTCCTTTTTTAAAAGCTCAGAGGAGCTCTGACTGTCGCTGCTGCCTTGGCTATTGAAGCTTTGCAGGCTGCTCTTATGCTGTACGGAGAGATAAGCTTTATTGATGCAGTCGCAGAATACAGAGGCAGTCTCTAAGCTGCCTACGCGCAGCATGAGCTTAGAATTGCAGTTATCGAGGATCTGCAGCGCCTGATCACTGCCGCCGTTTTTCACTAAATCCCGGAATGACTGTGCTGCCAGGGTTAAGGAAAAATTGGCGCCGCGGGCTTTATTTAAAAGCTGCACTAAAGCACTTGAAGCGACCTCGCCGCATTCATCAATAAAAATGCAGACCTGATTTTTAGGCAGATCGCCGCTTAAAATATGCTGATTGTAGACAGAGGCGGCTTTGGAGGTAAGATCGGAGAGCAGGATTTTGCCTAAATTCTGCGAGGCCTTTAGATCTTTAAGGCTCGGCAGCGCTATATGCAGTACTTTTTTGGCATTGATAATCTGTGAAAAATCCAGAGACTGCAGCAGATCTTCATTAGACAGAATGGAAGTGCGCGAGCCTGAGGTTAAGGAAGTGAGAATGGGCAGGACGCCGTTGGTAACCTTAGCAAAATATTCCTTATCAATAGCGCAGGTGAGGAATAGAATTTCCAGATCCGGATCCTTTTCAATAAATTTTTTATCGACAAGATAGCTGTAAAAGCTCTGCAGAGCTTTTATTTTCAGGCTGAATTTTTTCTCCTCGTGCATGAGCTTGTGCAGACGCTCCCAAAAGACGGATACATCAGATAGATTGAGCTTGTGCACTAAGCTCTCTAAAGTATGCTTTAAGGCTGAAAAATTCAGATCGTTATTGCCGACGGCATCCTTAAGATTGCGCAGATTTAAGGATTTATGCAGCTTTAATAAAGCGATGGCTGCGGCAGTAACTGCTAAATTTGCATAATTTTTAAAGGCGCTGCCGCTTGCAGAATTCTCCATAAGTGAGCTGATGCGCTCACCTATTTCTGAGGCGTTCTCAAAACAGGAGAGGGGATTGAAGCTTATTGAATGCTGCGGATTTTCCGTATCCAGTCTTAAAAAATCCAAAGGCCGCTTGGCATAGCTGCAGCAGCAGCGAGCCTTTTCTATAAGATCGGCATCTCCCTTAGGATCGAAAATAATCACGCAGTCTCCGCGCAGAATGGCCTGGCTTATGAGCAGATCGAAAAGCCGGGTCTTGCCTGAGCCGGTGGTCCCAAAGATTAACAGGTGCGAGGTTAAGATTTTTTGAGTAGTAAAGAGCTTTTGCTTAGCAAAAAATTCCAAATCGTCAAAATAGCCGGAGCCGAAAGAATCAATAAAGGCTGAGCCGGGTGCGGAGCTTTGTTTAAGCTTATTGTCCAAAAGCTCGGCATGCTTTTTAGTAAAGACATAGCCGTAGCCTAAAAAGACAGCATTATTCTGCTTTTGCCGTTTTGATCCGGCAATCCGTTCAAGCTCTCTTAAGGAGAGCTTAGGCGGTGCATGCATCATGACTTTGCTTAGATATGCAAGAAGGTCGCTCTTGAATTCATAGCTTAGATAGAGGCTCCATAAAAGCAGAGGCCAGGCGCATTGTAAGGAGGCGCAGTTAAAATATAAAAAAATTAAATAATAGCCAAGCAATAACAGCAGAGACATATTTTCTTCAGCTAAAAAATAAAGCCTATTATGCAGATCGCTGCTAAGAGGGCTTCATTAAATAGCGCAGAAAGTGCCTTTTTAGCGAAGATTTTAAGGGCGAATATTAAATTTTGCGCTTAAGATCGATTTTTAGCTTTATTTTTTTATATAAAATAATATCTGCGTTATCGATGGGATATCTGTTGACGCAAGTCATGGACGTACAAGCCTGCATTTGTTTTTATAGCATTTTAAGTCTCCTTGGTTAACTGCAGGTTTGTATGGATCAAAATTCTCTAAATTTTCTTTAAAAGGCAAAGACCGGTATTTGACATGCAAATACCGGTTTTTTTATTTAGCAAAGCTGCCGCTTTCAGCTATCGGCGCCTGAGGGCTTGTCTTAGCCTGAACCTTTGGCACTTTGGCACGGCGCTGCCGTAAAAGCCGCAGAGCAAAGGTTCTCTCCCAGGAGACTTGATTGCGCCTTTCTGAGCGCGAGAGCCAGAAGCTGACAAACTCTGTAAGCTCATTAGCCTCAAAGTCAGGATTTTCAAGACCTACGACTAAGGCGGCATCTTTAAAGCTTGGGCTCGGCTGCCAGTCCTTATGCATGCAGAAGGGCAGAGAAGGAAGCTGCTCTAGGCTTTTATCTGCAAGGGGATAATCAATCAGGGCACTGCTCCAGGGGGCATGGGGAACTCTTCTTTTGATAAAGCCTAAATCCTCAAGCTCAGTTAAGCAGAGCTTGACTACCTCAAGGGTAGCTACAGTCGGGAAAAAGCGGCTTTGAGAGCTTAAAAGACGAGAAATATAGCCCAAATCCAGGCTATGCTCATCGATCTTCGAGAGCTTGTGCAGATGAAAAATATACAGCGTACGCGCAATATGGCTTAATTGCGGCGACTGCAGTCTTTCAAGCTCGGTCTGATTCACTTACTGAAGCTCCGGTACTGAAGTTAAAACCCTGCCCTCTGCAAGATAGGCTCTGATATTGTCGAGAACCAAATTTGCCATGGCGTTGCGGGTTCCGACGGTGGCAGAGCCCAGATGCGGGGCTAAAACGACATTAGGCTTATTTAAAAGCTCAGGAGGCGGCAGCTGCGGCTCCTTTTCAAAGACATCCAGTCCGCAGCCGCGGATTTCTTGATGCTCTAAAGCTAAGATTAAATCCTCGGTATTTATGATCTTGCCGCGGGCGACGTTGATAATATAGCCCTCAGGGCCTAGAGCTTTTAGGACCTTTCTGTCTACAAGATGATAGGTTTCTGCATTTAAAGGCATAATGAGGATTAATGCCTGAGACCATTTGGCTAAATCCAGAATATTGTCAAAGTAGCGGTAGCTGCATTCATGCTGATGACGGGCGCAGTAGGCTATTTCGCAGCGAAAGGCGTCAAGTCTTCTGGCAATCTCAATGCCGATGCGGCCTAGTCCGGCAATGCCTACCTTCATATGGTTCAAAGGCACAGTCAGAGGACGCGAGCCCTTCAGCCAGTCGCCGCGTTCGATGAATTTATGCGCCTCTATCAGCTCTCGCGTGCAGTTTAGCAGCAAGGCCATAGCCATATCCGCGACATCATCCTTCATGACAGCCGGAGTATGGGTCACCTTGATGCCGAGTTCTTTGGCAGCCTTTACGTCAATGCCGTCATAGCCTACGCCGAAAACCGTGATGAGCTTAAGCTTAGGCAGTCTCTGCATATAGGCATAATCAATACGGCTGCCTCCTGAGACTACTAAAATCTCAGCCTCGCGGCAGGATAGCTGATATTGCTCGGAACTTGCGCTGCGCCTTGAGGTAAGATTGCCTATTTTGGCAAGATCTTGCATAAAGCTTTGCTGCAATACAGCATGGGCATCTTCAAGAATGACAGGCATCTTATGCATAAAATATCCTTTTTTGTTCCTTATGTATTTAAAAAATCAATATCTTTACTTATTATAAGCAAACTTTAGCTCTTTTTAAGCAGGATTTGGCAAGATGCTGTTGTTAGCTTATAAGCTTAAGCTGATATGAGATATTTTGTTAAAAATATCTGCTTTTATGCGTATATGCGGCATAAATAAGCTAAAGGATACAGACAATAATGTACTTTTGCTAAGCTTCAGCTGCTGTTTTTTATAAAAGAATTAAGCTGGAGATAAAATTTTTTATGCTTTAAATAAGGGGGCTTGCCGATTTTTGTAATTTGTTTAAAAGCCTATCAATAATGATTTTTGATTCAAAGCTTTAATTTTCTCAGCTTAAGCTAAGCTTATAAAATATAAAATAATGGCTGTTATTAGGGTTTAGTCTAGTATAAGACTTTAAACATATTGCTATTGTGTTTAAGGCACTTACGGCTGCAGCACTAAAATAATAAGAAGGGAAGATATGCTGTTAGATCATGAAGAGTTAAGAGCAGTTTTAGATGGAATGTATTGGGATCACGGCGCTTTTGCTGTAAAGATGATCTCGTCAGATAAAAACGCTGTTTCGCGAGCTGTAACTGAATTTAAGCGATCTTTGCCTGCATTTTGCACTAATAGCTGTGCAATTTTTGAAGATATTGAGATAAATGAAGTGCAGACGGAAATGATTCTGCACAGCGTTGCGCCGGCAGGGGTGTCTAAAAGTCATTTAGAGCTGATAAGCCGGATTGGGCAGACAGCTTCGAGAATGTGCGAGCTGATTAATAATCATGAATTTAAATGCTCCTATGAAATGCTTGAGCTTATTCATCAGTGCCTGTCTTTAGAAAAGCAGAGCGCGCTTGCTTTAAAAGAGCCTATGGAGTTTTTGCAGGCTAATATAAAAGATCAAAAAGAATTGGCCGCAGCAGTGTTTTTATATCTGTGCAAAAAGAATATTTTTAAAGATTTTAACGGCATAAGCGCGCTGTTTATGATGAACGGCATTCTGATAAGCGCAGGCTTTTTCCCGTTTATGATTAAAGCTCGGGATAAAGCTGAGTTTAGAATTAGGCTTAAAGAATTCCTGCTTTCCGCTAATGCTTCGGATATTATGCATTTTTTAGTAACGACTTATGAAAGACGTTTTGTCCGTCACGAAAAATTCAGCAAATTAAAATCAAAAGAGAAAAGCAAATTAACTTTTTTTTAGAAAAATCTAGTAAAAATAAGAACTGGATCTAAATTTTTACAGATAAACGCTATCAAATTGATTTTAATGTGCATAATTAACGCAGGCCCTGATAAATGCCAATTACATCAAAGGTGATGAGTCGGTCTTTGGGGATTGCAATCTGGTTTAGGAGTTTATTGTGAATAAGAGTCAGCTTGTTGAGAAGGTAGCCAGTAAGTCTGGTTTGTCTATAAAGGATTCTGGCGCTGCGGTGAATGCTTTAATTGAAGTTGTCAAAGAGACCTTAGCTGCCGGTGATACTGTTGCTTTAACTGGCTTTGGCAGTTTTTTAGTTCGTGATCGTGCAGCTCGTACCGGTCGTAATCCTCGTACAAATGAGATAGTTGAGATCCCTGCTGTTAAAGTTCCGTCATTTAAAGCAGGCAAACCGCTTAAGGATATAGTTAATCATTAAGCTTAAGCAGCCTTTTTAGGCGCAATCTTAGAATTCCAGCTTGCGGCCGTATTCTTGCAGTCAAGTGCAAAGATACGGCCGTATTAGTATATAAAAACAGTTTTTAGATATTTTTATCCTAGAGATTAAATTATTAAAAATATCTGCTTAAAAATTTTGCATATTAAAATTTATCAGAATAGAGCGATAAATGCTTCTTAAAGCGGTTTCTATTGTGGTGTTTTAGCTTACGCTCTATAATAAAACTCGGATATGAAACAAAAGTTTATATCCGCAGGTCACAGCGAGCCTAGATGGCCGGCATATAAGTCTTATTTAAGATTCATATGGAACAGCTGACAGCTTAAAGCTGCATGGCCTAAGCCTAGCGCTTAGACTTGCAGTAAATTTCAGGTAGTGAAATTTTTACATAAGGTCTAAACAAAGCAGCCTCGGGCTGCGGAGAAAAATTATAAATGTTGACTGATAAACTGCGTGAAGGTGCGCAAGGACGTATTTTCAAAGTATTGTTTTGGATTATTATCCTCTCATTTATTTTTGCTGGAGTAGGAAATTATTTAATTCCAAGATTAAATACAGATCCCGTCGAGATCGGCAAATACCGTATCAGTTCTAATGAGTGGACTGAGCAATATAATCAGCGCACTCAGATGCTGATGCGTATGTATGGTTCCCAAGCTCAGGTTTTATTAGAAAACCCGCAGTTTGTGAAGAATTTAAGAATGCAGGTTTTAGACGACATGATCAATAATGTCGCTTTAAACTCTCAAACCTTTGATAACGGCATTCGCATCGGCGATGAGCAGGTTAAGGATGAAATCCGCAAAGATCCGCGATTTGCAAAAGACGGCAAGTTTAATAACGATCTTTTCTTAGCTTCAGTGCGCAATATAGGCTCTTCTCCTGATTATTATGCCGAGCAGCTGCGCACCTCTCTTATGACCGGCAGCTTGGTAACCCCGGTTCTCAGCGCAGCCTCTGTGCCTCTTCCTTATGAGCTGGATGCTTTAGCTAAATTATTTGCTCAAAGCCGTACGGTTAATCTCTATTCAATAGATCCGGCTTCTCTTAAGGATAAGGTATCTCTTAGCGAGAATGAGGTTAAAAGCTTTTATGATGCTCATCATGACGTGTTCATGAAGCCTGAAAATGCTGTATTTTCTTATGTGGTTTTAAGCGTCGATGAGCTTAAGAAGAGCGTTGAGACTAATGATGAGAAATTATCCGAGTACTATCGCTTAAATCAGGACGAATTTACGGTTGCGCAGAAGCGCGAGGCTTCACAGATTTTAATTAAGCCGTCAAATGAGATGAAGCAGAAAGCTCAGGAAGCTTTAAAGGCTTTGTCTTCAGGAGAGGATTTTGCGGCAGTAGCTGCTAAGTATTCAGAGGATCCTGATTTTGCCTCTTCCCACGGCTCCTTAGGCACCTTAGAGAAGGGCTCTTTATCTGCCCCGCTGGACAAGGCGCTCTTTGATATGCAGAAAGTCGGAGACGTAAGCGCTGTTGTTTATGATGATTACGGTGCACATATCTTAAGACTAGACGGCATTATTGCAGCTCATGTGCCGGATTTTGAGGAAATTAAGGATAAGGTTAAAGAGCGCTATATCGAAGCTCAGGCTTTGGCCATGTATAACGACAAGAGCGCTACCTTAACTGATTTGGCTTTTGAAAATCCTGATTCTTTAGATGTCGCTGCTGAAGCAATCGGCGTTGACGTTAAGCAGTCAGGCGTTGTAAGCTTTGGCGATACTTCTTTAGAGTGGCCTTTAAGCAACAGCGATCTGCAGCGCGCGGTCTTCAATGAGGAAAATCGCGGCTCCCATATAAATTCCAGCGTGATCTCCTTAGGAGAAAATGCCTGTGCGGTGGTAAATGTCAGCGAATATCATGAAGCTAAGCTGCAGGACTTTGCTGAGGTTAAGGAGCAGGCGCATAAGCTGGCTTTAAACGAAAAGCTTCAGTCTTTAGCTAATACCGTGCTTGAGGATTTTGCTAAAGCCTTAAAAGCAGATCCTAAAGCAGCCTTGCCAGAGAATGTCAGCTTAAATGAAAATGCAGTCTTTACCCATTCTCGCTTAGATAAAAACAGCGATATCAGCTTTGTCCAGGAGGTATTTGCTATTGTCGCTAAGAGCGGAGAGTATATTGTTGCTGCAAATAAGGGCATGCCTACGCTGGCTGTATTAAAGGAAGTATCCTTAGATAAGGATAATAGTTTGGATAACTATATTAATTTTATACGCCCTCAAATGGTGCAGTATAAGCAAGAAAGTACACAGAATATGCTCTATTTAGGTGCAAGAGCTTTAAGCGATATCACCTACAATGACGATGCAATTAATCTTGTAATTCAACAAGATAGTGAAGCTGAATAAGAAAAAAATCCTGCTGATTTTTTCTGCTTCAATAAAGGTCACTCTCTTTACGGGGTGGCCTTTTTGTATTTAAATAGGCCTGTATTTCAGACAGGTAATAATAAAAATGAATTTGCACGAATATCAATCAAAAGAATTATTTCGCCAATATGGATTGCCGGTTGCAAACTTTAAAGTTAGTTCTAAGGCCACAGGCATTGGCAAGGCTGCATATGAATTGAGTCCGGGACCTTTTATAGTTAAATGTCAGGTCCATTCCGGAGCTAGAGGCAAAGCGGGCGGCGTGGTAAAAGTAGATACCCCGGCGCAGGCTGAAGCCTTTGCTGCTAAGTGGCTGGGCAAAAGATTAGTCACACATCAAAGCGGACCGCACGGCAAGCCTGTAAACCGCATTTTGATTGAAAATGCTGCAGAGATTGTACGCGAGCTGTATTTAAGCGCTACTATTGACAGAAGCACGGCTCATTTGACCGTAATTGCATCAGAGCAGGGCGGCATGTCAATTGAAGAGCTTGCCATGGTCGAGCCTGAGCGTATTTTTAAGGTAGCGATCGATGAATTAGTTGGAGCTCAGCCTTATCAGGGACGCGAGCTTGCCTATAAATTAGGTCTGCAGGGACGACAGGTCAATCAGTTTGCCAAGATCTTTATGGGCATTACCAAGATGTTTATGGAAAAGGATTTATCTTTAGTGGAGATAAACCCTTTAGCTGTAACTCGTGCAGGCGATCTCTTATGTCTGGATGCAAAGATTAATGTTGATCAGTATGCATTGTTCAGACACCCTGAATTGACCGAATTAGACGATCCTTCTCAGGAAGATCCTAGAATTGCCAGAGCCGTAGCTTCAGGCTTTTCCTATGTACCGCTTGACGGCAATATCGGCTGCCTGGTAAACGGCGCAGGTCTTGCTATGGGTACTATGGATATTATTAAAAACCTAGGCGGTAATCCGGCTAACTTCCTGGATGTAGGCGGCACTGCAACTAAAGAACGCGTTATGGAGGCTTTTAAGATCATCTTAGAAGATCCTAACGTTAAGTGCATTATGGTGAATATCTTCGGCGGCATTGTTCGCTGCGACATGATTGCAGAGGGTATTAAAGGCGCAGTAGAGGAAATTAAGCGCGATATACCTGTCGTCGTCCGCTTAGAAGGCAACCATGCTCAGTTAGGCGAGAAGATTTTAAATGAGTGTGGATTGAATATTGTATCGGCAAGAGATCTTAGACAGTCTGCAAGTCTTGCTGTAAAAGCCGCTAAGGAAAAGGAATAGATTATGAGTATTTTAATTGACAAAAATACTAAGGTGATTTGTCAGGGTATTACCGGCTCTCAGGGCACGCAGCATTCAGCACAGATGCTGGAGTACGGCACAAAGCTTGTAGGCGGCGTTACTCCAGGCAAAGGCGGACAGACTCATTTGGGATTGCCGATCTTCAATACCGTAAGGGAAGCTGTAGATGCCACAGGCGCTACTGTATCGATGATTATGGTGCCGCCGCCATTTGCTGCCGATTCAATTTTGGAAGCTATTAACGCTAATATGGAATTAATCGTCTGCATTACCGAGGGTATTCCGGTACTGGATATGCTTAAGGTTAAGGCTAAGCTGCGTCAGAGCCATTCAAGATTAATAGGACCTAACTGTCCGGGACTGCTGACTCCTGATGAGTGCAAGATCGGCATTATGCCTTCAAGCATTTTTTCTCGCGGTAAGGTCGGCATTGTTTCCCGCTCTGGAACTTTAACCTATGAGGCAGTTAAAGAAACCACAGATGCAGGCTTTGGTCAGTCTACCTGCGTCGGTATCGGCGGAGATCCTATTCAGGGATCAAATTTTGTAGATATATTAAAGCTGTTTGAAGAAGATCCGCAGACTGAGGCCGTAGTTTTGGTAGGAGAAATCGGCGGCAGCGCCGAGCAGGAGGCTGCGCAGTATATTAAAGAGCATATGACCAAGCCCGTTGTCTCTTATATTGCCGGAGCTTCAGCTCCTAAGGGACAGCGCATGGGACATGCTGGTGCCATTATTTCAGGCATCAATGCAACCGCTTTGTCCAAGCAGCAGGCGCTAAGAGATGCCGGCGTTACAGTAGTAGCCACAGCTGCTGATATTGCTGACGGCTTGCGTGAGGCTACAGGCTGGAATTAATTTTCTAAATATAGATTATTAATGATCGAAGGCCAAAGTCTGCATATGCGGACTTTGGCCTTTTATATGCGTGAAGCTATACTGCATGCGGCTAGAACTTTAGCTAAGAGATATCGGCATAAGTTCAGTAGCAGCCTGAGGGCAGCTCATAAGCTTTAGTTATTTATGGCTTAAAGCAGCGCTTTTTTTAAGGCTATATGCAAAATTAAACATAAAACATTGAAAAGAACGATGCTAGCTCCGGTGGGCGTGTCTAATATATAAGAAGTAATCAGTCCTAAAATGAAGCAGATTACGGCTATAAAAGCTGCATAGATTACGGACTTAAGAAAGGAGTTAAATACTCTCATAGAGGTTAAGGCCGGCAGAACGATTAGGTTTGAAATCAATAAAGCTCCCATCATGCGCATGCCTAAAACTATGATGATTGCCATCATGAGCGCTAAGGCCAGGTTCAAAGCCTTTACATTAACGCCCGACACTCTGGCAAAATTTTCATCAAAGGTAATGGCAAAGATTTTAGGATAAAGAATAATATACAGGGCAATAATGATAACGCAGAGAATAATAGTTAAAAGACAGTCTTTTTGATCTATACCCAAAATACTGCCGAATAAAAAGCTGTTGACATCGGTATTCATCCCATTTGCTAAGGATAAAATCATTACGCCGATTGCAAGTGCCGTCGTTGAAATCAAGGCAATTGCTGCATCAGAATGAATTTTTTTTTGATTTAAATTCAAAATGATAAAAGCACTTAAAATTACGATGGGCATTGATACTAAAATAGGGGCGCTGTTTGTGGCAGCCGCTACGGCTAAGGAAGCAAAGCCTACGTGAGAGAGGCCGTCGCCTATCATGGCATAGCGTCTTAGAACCAGGGGAATGCCTAAGATTGCGGCGCTGACGGCAATCAGCACGCCGGCAGCGGCAGCTCTCTGCATAAATGAGTAGGAGAACATCTCAAGCAGTTCAGTCATTTGCTTCTCCAAAAATTTTGGCACACTGGTTCTTTCTGATAGTCATTAAAGGTGCCGAAGAATTTCTGACAGCGATCTAAATGCAGGATGTGCTGACAGCTGTGCAAAACGCTGAAGTCATGACTTATCATGATGATAGTCAGCTTTAGGCTTTGATTGATTTTATTAATTGCGTCATAGAGCTTCTGCGAGGCATTAATGTCAAGTCCTGCATTAGGCTCATCAAGAATAAGCAGATCTTGTCCGGCACAGAGAGCTCGTCCTAGAAGAACCAGCCGCTGCTGACCTCCGGACAGATTGCGATAGCACTCATGCTTGAGCTTTGTCAGATCTAAAAATTCCATGATAGAGGCGATCTTTTTTTTGTCCTCAGGCTTATAAAAGGGCAGCCAGCCTATGGAGTTTAAGCATCCTGAGCTTACAACCTCATAGACAGATGCCGGGAAATCCGAACTCATGAGATTGTGCTGAGCTAAATAGCCGCATTTTAAATGCTCTTTGGCGCAGGCGATTGTTCCTGACAGAGGTTTTATCTGTCTGGTCAGGGTTTTAACTAATGTAGATTTGCCAGCTCCGTTAGGCCCTACGATTGCTAAAAAATCTCCCTGAGCAATTTCAAAGTTAAGATTGCTGAGAATTGCATGGTGATCGTAGCCGGCCTTAAGATCTGTTACCTTTATAAATGCCATGTCAGACCTGTCAATTCAGCGCTTTTTTTAAAGTAATTAAATTTTTTTCCAAAAGCTCAATCATTTCTATCTTGCGCTGATATTGTTCTTTAGAAATATTGTGGCAGGCATTGAGAGTTAAGATCTCGCTGCCGGTTTCAGCGGCAATAGTGTCAGCTAGCTTCAAAGCAGAAAATTCCTGCTTGATAACGTAATTAATCTTTAATTCCCTGATCTTTTCAATTAAAAAGCTGATGGTCTTAGCTGAGGCCTCGGTATCCTCGGCACAGCCTGAAAAGGCGGCATAATAATCAAGACCATAATCGCAGGCAAAATATAAGAAGGGAAATCTGTCGGCAACGATAATAGTTCTGCGCTGCGAGGAGCTTATAAGCTCTTGGAACTTTTTGTCAAGCTCAGCAAATCTTGCAGCGTATTCCTGAGCATTTTTATGGTAGAACTCGCTGTTGTCCGGATCGAGCAAGGAAAGCTTCTGCGCTATTACGGCTAAGAGCTTGATATCGTTCTTAGGCGCAGTCCAAACATGCTCATCAAAGGCGGCATCATGATCGTGATGGTGATCCTCTAAGGTGTGCTCATAGGCCAGGCTTTCTTTTAAGGGCTTGATATGCTCAAGCATGGCAAGGGTGTTGATGCTGCGGCTTGTGGATTTTAATAGACGTCTTATCCATTCGTCATTTTCTCCGCCTACATAGAAAAACAGATCGCTCTTTTCGATGGAAGCGAGGTCTTTCGGCGTTGGCTCAAAGCTGTGAGAATCTGCGCCGGGCTTCAATAAAACGGTAATATCTGCCTTGTCCTTTGCTACATGCGAGATTAAGTCAAAAGCCGGGTAATTGGAGGCTACTATATTTAAAGCAAAAGCTTTCGGCATAAGTCCTAAGATAAGCAGAAAAGGCAGGAGTTTAAAAATAAGCTTCATTTTATAAATTCTCTTTCTTATGACCACAACTGCCGCAGATACCAAATAAGATGGTGCGCTTGGAAGTTAAATAAAAGTTGTGGCGGGTTAATACGTGCTCTTTGAGGTGATTTAATTCAGAACAATGCAGAGGCGTAAATTTTCCGCATATTTCGCATTTTAAGTAAAAGGGCTCATTTTCCTGGCTGTCATTACCCTTATACACAAATAAAGAACAGCGCGGACCGCCTTTACCGGGATTTTTTACAACGATTCCTTCTGAAATTAAGGACTCTAGCTGTCTGTAAACTGTTGCAAGACTGATGGATACGCCTGCATTCTTCAGTTTTGCTAAAATCTCGTTTGCACCAAGCTCTTCATTCTTGTGCTCTTTAAGCAGGGATAATAGCTGATTGTGCTGTTTTGTCTGATAGCCTAAGGACATAGGATCCTCTTAAATTTGCAAAGCTTCTCAAATGCTGGATTATTTTCCTGCCAAATCAAGGTGCTGTCAAGAGCTTAAATTTTCCTGTTCTGACGGTACCAGCGCTTTGGCAGGCTTATGGCGGGGATTTGCAAAAAAATAATGACAAAAATAATCAGGAATTGCTTTATGATATTATGTGGGAAATTTTTTAATCACAACAGCAGTGGAATTTCATGTTAAGTTATCGTCACGGCTTTCATGCCGCCAATCATGCAGATATATTAAAGCATATGATTTTATGTCTGTTATTAAGGGCATTAAATCGCAAGGAAAAACCTTATTCCATTATCGATACTCACTCAGGCAGCGGCATTTATAATTTAAACTCCGCCATGGCTCTAAAAAATCAGGAATTTAGAAGCGGCATTAGAAGAGTTATCAATAATAAGGGCTTAAAAAAGATTGTTCCTGAGTTTTTTGAGGTTTTAGAGCAATTAAAAGCAGCTGATGAGCAGGCCTACCCGGGCTCGCCTTATTTCAGCGCTTCTTTAATGCGCGATTCTGACAAGCTTACTTTAATCGATCTGCATCCGACTGAATTTGAAAATTTACGGCGCTGCTTTCGCAGAGATGAGCGGATCAATATTCAAAATCGCGACGGCTTAGAAGCTTTAGGCGCAATTTTGCCGCCGACGCCAAGACGCGGCATGTGTTTTATCGATCCTGCCTATGAGGAAAAGAATGATTATCATGCCTTGGTTAAAGCTCTTAAAGTAGGCCTAAGCCGCTGGAGTACGGGAATTTATGCTGTCTGGTATCCGGTTTTAGGCAAGCTTAAAGATCATTCCAAAAACTTAGCTGCAGATATCAAGCGCTTAAACGTGCCGTTAATTCAGGCTGAGCTTCGGGTAAATGAGCAGGATGAAGTTTACGGCATGTGCGGATCGGGCATGCTTATCTTAAATTATCCTTACGGCTTAGATAAGGAGCTTTCAGCACTGATGTCTGAGCTCTACAAATGTCTTTGCAATGAAAAAGGCGAGGCTAAGCTAAAAATTTTAGTGCCTCAGCCTTAAGCATTTAGGCCTCAAGCGAGGCCTTTTTGATATTCCTGAGTTTTATTCTCAATTTCCTCTTGTTTTTCAAGCCATTGCATTTCAAGCTCATCGTTGTCGCTGCTGAATTTAGCTCGCTCTTTAAGCAAGGCTTCCACCTTATCCTTATCGTTATTATAAAGATTGCTGTCAGATAGAGCTTCATCAATTTCCTTTAAGCGCTTTTGGCATTGCTCCATTTGCTTTTCTAGGCGTTCTGCTTCAAGCTTAAGCGGCCGCAGCGAGGCTCTGAAGGCAGCGTCAGCCTTTTTCTGCTCACGGCTTTTATAGTTTTGAGCCTTGGCCTGATTAGAAGCCAAATCCTGTTTTTGCGCACGTAATTTTTCTTTATATTCTTTATTCTGTAAATTAAGGTAATCCTGATAGTCATTGAGATCGCCGTCAAATTCAACGACCTTGCCGTTATCGACCAGCCACAGCTTGCTGGCAATGGCTTCTAATAGGTAGCGATCGTGAGATACCAGGATCAGAGCTCCTGAGTAGGAGGCAAGTCCTACAGACAAAGCTTCGCGCATTTCCAGATCAAGATGGTTAGTAGGCTCATCTAAAAGCAGCAAATTAGGTTTTTGATAAGCTAATATTGCTAAAGCTAAACGAGCCTGCTCGCCGCCTGACATTGACATAACAGTATTAGCAGCCTTATCTCCTGAGAAGGCAAAGCTGCCTAAAAATGAGCGCAGGTCCTTTTCAGCTGCATCAGGATCTATGAGCCTTAAATGATCCAGAGCGCTTAGCTGCGGTCTTAAGGATTCAAGCTCATGCTGTGCAAAGTA
Source organism: uncultured Succinatimonas sp. (assembly GCA_905201175.1). GTDB lineage: Bacteria > Pseudomonadota > Gammaproteobacteria > Enterobacterales > Succinivibrionaceae > Succinivibrio. Next base: position 15,865 of record CAJKNC010000003.1, on the reverse strand, counting down.
GCCGATCTTTACTCCTTTTCCGAGAGCAAAAGAACCCTTTATCGGCGGGATGACTCCGCAGATGGTTTTTATCAATGTGGATTTACCCTGGCCATTACGGCCTAAGAGACCAATGCGATCTCCTGCAAATACTGACAGCTTGACATTATGCAGTACGGTTTCCTGATCATAGCCGCAGTCCAGCTCCTTTAAGTCGCATAAGACATCTACAGTTCTGTCAGGATCGAAAAACCTGATATGGTAGGGAGATTCCTCCTGAGTAACAGCGGTAAGCTTAACTCTTTCAATTGCCTTAATCATGCTTTGAGCCTGTTTGGCTTTTGAGGCTTTATAGCGGAAGCGATCGACGAAAGCCTGCATATGAGCAATGGCAGCCTCTTCGCGCTTGCGGCTGGCAACTTCATTTTTTATTCTCTCTGAGCGCAGTCTTTCATATTCGCCGTAATTTCCGGTATACATGACAAGCTTGGCTGCTTCAAAGTGCAGAATATGGCTTACAAAGCTGTCGAGAAAATCACGATCATGGGAAATACAGAGGATAGTTCCTTCGTAGGCTTTAAGATAATTTTCCAGAAAGATGATGGTATCTAAATCTAAGTGGTTTGTAGGCTCATCTAAAAGCAGGAGATCGGATTTGCAGATTAATGCCTGAGCTAGGTTTAAGCGCATTCTCCAGCCGCCGGAGAAATCCTTAACGCTCTTGTGCATTTCATGATCAGCAAAGCCAAGACCGTGCAGAAGCTCCTCAGCACGCGGCTTGATGGTCCAGGCTCCGGCTTGTCCTAGGAGATCTTCTAAAAGACCGATTTTATCGCCGTCGCCTGCAGCCATAGCCTGTTCTTTTTGCCGCTGGAGATCTCGCAGACGTTTATCACCGTCGATAACATATTCGATAGCAGCTTCTTCAAGGGCGGGAGTCTGCTGAGCTACAGAGGATATGCTTAAATTGCGAGGAACATTGATATTGCCCGTCTCAGCAGAAATTTCTCCGCGGATTGCAGCGAATAAAGACGATTTGCCGCAGCCGTTGCGGCCGATAATACCGACCTTTTGGCCAGGATAAATCGCAGCAGAGGCATGATCGACTAAGATCTTCGTGCCGCGCATAAGGGTTAAATCAGAAAAAGAAATCACGTTTTTGTTTGCTTATAAAGAAGTTGACATTTGCGATAAGGTAATGCCGTCATGTACTCTGATTACACGGACAGAGACTGTCGGCTTACCGTTTACCTTTTGAATTACAGAGATATTTAAGTAGGGAATATTTTGAGCTTTACATTGTCTTATTAAAGAGGGGATCAGTAAGGATGAGCCCTGATTCTGTCCTATCTGCGAATTTGCTGAAATAATTTCAAAATTGCCGTTGCCGGCTAAGGCAGAGGCTACGACGCTGGAAACATCTTGAGCGCAGTCGCTGTATTCATCTGCAACTACAGTAGAGGCAACATAGAGCTTGCCGGCAGTTTGGCTGAGCTTTTTGGCAATGCTGAGCGCCATGCTGCGTGCAGCATTAGAGGCCTTGTTGTTATCGAGACTGCATTTTGCAGCAATATTGCTCGATGAGGCATATATAGGTAATTCCGAGGCCTCTTCGATTATAACTTCTGGTGCCGGAGCTTGTTCTGTTTTCACAGCCTCAGGAGTTGCCTGAGCTGCTGGTGCTGTGCTGCTTTCGAGGCTTTGAGCATAGTTATCGGTGAGATTGCTAAAGGGAGTGGCTTTGGAATTATCTGCCGGGCTGTCGGGAATATATGGAACTACCTGACCTGCCTGAAGAGTGCCGCTGTATGGAGATGGGGCATACTTCTCTAAGGCTTTGGCTTCATTTTTTTGCTGCGGAGCAGCTTTAGCAGTATTTTTATGAGTTTCTACAACTGATGCTTTGCCGTCTGTGACGATCACATCATACCCTTCAGGGCCTACAGAGCTATCAAAAAAATTAGCGCAGCCATTAAGAAGACCTAATGCCGCTGATGCCGATAAAGCTAAGATAGTGATATTTTTATTCATAAATAAACCTTGTGATTAACAAGGTCTCCATAAATGCAATAATTAAAGCTTATGTCTATACGTCCTGAGGGGATTTTCATTAATCCTGCTTAGGGAAGCCTAGACCGCCTAATTTGCCGCCTGCTAGCAGATGCATATGAATATGCGGGACTTCCTGACCGCCGTCAGCGCCGACATTAACAATTAAGCGATAGCCGCTTTCGTTGACTCCTAAGTCAGTTGCAATCTTGCGGGCTACGATAAATAAATGACCTAGCATCTGCTCGTCTTCGTTTTCAGCTTCAGCAACAGAGGGAATGGGCTTATTAGTCACAATCAAAATGTGATGGGGCGCTTTTGGTGCAATATCGGCAAAAGCTGTTACTAAATCATCATGATATAAAATCTTAGAAGGGATAGTACCGTTAATGATTTTGGTAAAAATAGTTTCTGTAGCCATAAAAAATCCTTAATTTTTGTGATTAAGCTTACATTTAAATAGATTTGAGCTAAAATTATCTAAATTAAATAAGCCTCTTTTTGATTATAGCACCTGCTAACCTAATATGAACCCAACTGCAAATTATGAATTGACCATAATTATTCCTGTGTACAACGAACAGGAGAGCTTCCCAAGCTTAGCGCAGGCTTTACAGAATTATATAGAAAAAGCTTCGGTTAAGACTTGCGTTTTATTTGTAAATGATGCCTCGACAGATCAGTCCTTGGTTTTAATTCGTGATTTGTGCATGCGTAAAAAAGATTTCTTTTATTTGTCCTTAGAGCGCCGCAACGGCGTTTCCGGAGCAATTAAGGCTTCTTTGATGCGCATCAAATCGCCTTTAACCGGCTATATGGATGCCGATTTGCAGACTTTCCCTGATGATTTTGAAAAGCTGCTTCAGTATCGCTTTGATTCGGGGCTTGTCTGCGGAGTTCGCGATTTTTCCCATGAGAGCCTGTATGTGCGCTTTATAAAGTATTTTTTTGCCAATATCCGTCATATGTTTACAGGGGACTTTATTGAAGATGCCAGCTGTCCTCTAAAAATAGGAAAAACTAAATTATTACAATCACTTCCATGGTATTCAGGTATACAATTCCTGCTGCCGGCTTTAGTACAGCTAACCGGAAACAGAGTATGTGCTGTCAACGTCCGCTATCAAAGAAGACGTTTTGGTAAATCTAAGCGCAATCATCTGTCTACAATCATGAGTGATTTTTGCAATCTCCTGGTTTTTTTATGGATGAAAAAGCGCTATTTGGATCCAGCAGTACGTGAAAATAATTTAGATAACTAGTATTTGCTTTTAATATGACGAAAAATGAACTTAAAGGCCATGCCTCTATGCTGCTGGCCAATTCTTTATGGGGAGGCATGTCTCCATTAGCTAAAACCTTGATGTTAGGGGGAGTAGTTTCTCCATTAGTCTTAACGGACCTGCGCGTTACGGTCGCCATGATCTGCTTTTGGCTGCTGTCTTTTTGTCTTCCTCGGGAGCATGTTCCGCACGGTGATTTATTCAGATTATTTTTTGCAGCGCTTCTAGGCATAGTTCTAAATCAAGGCTGCTTTATTTTTGCAGTTTCCTTAACCTCTCCTGCCAATGCTTCCATCATGACCACCTCAATGCCGATGTGGACTATGGTTTTAGCTGCTTTTATCTTAAAAGAGCCGATAACCTCCAAAAAAATTTTAGGTCTGATGCTAGGCGCTATCGGAGCTTTAGTCCTGATTGTGGGATCTGCTGACGGCATAAGCGTTCAGCAGGAAGGCCTGAGCATTTTAGGCGATTGTCTGGCAATCTTTGCTCAAATATGCTATGCCTTGTATATGGTCTTATATAAAAACTTCATCAATCGTTATTCCTTAGTAACTATTATGAAGTGGATGTTTACCTACTCATTCTTAATTATGATCCCCTGCACAACTCCTTCGCTTTTATCTACAGCATGGGAACAGCTAAGCTTTGAAGAAATTTCAATAATTGCCTATATTGCATTTTTGGGAACTTTTGCCTGCTATCTATTAATAGTTATCGGCCTGCGTCAATTAAGACCTACGGTTGCCGGCATGTATAACTACGTTCAGCCTACAGTAGCCTGCATTTTAGCCATTCTCTGGGGACTTGATACTGTAACTTTACCTAAGATTTTAGCCGTAATATGCATCTTCTGCGGCGTATATCTGGTTACGGTAAGCAAGACTAAAAAGCAGATTGAAGAATATCACCGGCAGCAGGCTTTAAAAGCTCAGGAAGCTGGTGAAAAAAAAGACAGCTAACATCATTTTAGAAATTAAAAGTTCCATTTGACAAGCAGATCAGATTGGACTTTTATAAGCATTAGTAAATTTAAAACTTGCATAATATTGGTGCATATTGCAGTCTTTTGGAAGCTTAAAAGCTCTTATTATTTAATAGCTTTTTTCTATACAGATACTTATTGTATTTAATTATGCTGAACAGCCACTGTTAGGAAAACGCTTATTCCTCAGCAATCTCTCCATATAAAAAATGCGTATTTATAAATAAATAGCATAAAATCTATTATTGTAATCGTTATATAAATAATGTAAGTGAATTTGCTGCCTAAATTTAGATTAGCTTAAAGCTATATAACTGCAATTTAAACTGCTCCAAAAAGGTGTTTCCGTCCATTTTTGCGCAAACGTTTTATGTGGGTGTCACAAAGCGTGCTGATTTATTGTAAAAGCTTTATAAGTATAAAAAAATATTCTTATTTGAACTGTTTTTTTATGATTATTTATGTATAGAGGTCTGATAAGTTATTAAACATTTTTATATGTACAGCTTTACTTTTTCGTCTTCAAAAAGTAAAACTGCGAAAATAATTTTAATTTATACCGATAAAACACCTAGATAAGCAATAAAATTTTGTTCAAGATAAAATGTTATACAATATGATCGATGTCAATATTTATTATAAAGGTCTGATGAATATTATTCAAAAACATGATCGGCTATACAAATATGAAAATGTAAAGTTGCAGATTTGAGCTTTTCCTTTATTCTTAGGAATGTAAGCTTTTATTCAGGACGTTTGAGTATATAAAGACTCTTGCAATGAAAGACTTGGATTGCGAACATTTTGGAGATGGTTATGAATTTTAAGAAACTATTTAAAGCTACTGCTTTAGCCGCTGCCTTAGCTGTATCTGTAGGCTCTGCCGCTGCTGAAGAGCTCAATTTAAAGATGGGCTTCGTTGATCCGGCTAATTCAAGCTATGCTATGGGCGGTCAGAAGTTTGCTGATGAATGTGCCCGCTTGACTGACGGCAAGATCAAGGTTCAGGTTATCGCCGGCGGTACTTTAGGCGGTGAGCGTGATATGTACGAAGGCGCTCAGATGGGTACTATCGACATCATCACCGTTGTAAATACCGTATTGTCCCAGTTCATTCCGGAAATGGTAATTCTCGATCAGCCGTTCCTGTTTGATACCGTTGAGGAAGCTCATGCTGCAGCAGACGGCAAGATCGGTGAATTAGTTAAGGCTAAGGCTGCCGAGCAGGGCATTCACATCATCGGCTGGCTGGAGTCCGGCTTCCGTGATACCTTCTCTAAGAATCCGATCAAGACTGTTGATGACTTCAAGGGCGTTAAGATCCGCACCATGGAAAACAAGATGCAGATTGCTGCCTTCAATGCAACCGGAGCTATTGCAACCCCGATGCCGGCTACAGAGCAGTACACAGCACTGCAGCAGGGCACTATTGATGCCTGCGAAAATGCTATCGGCAACATGCTGAAGAACCGCTACTATGAGGTTATCAAGAATGTAACTAATACCCGTCATCAGTTCACCTACATCTTAGTAGGCGTATCAGATATGGCCTGGAACAAGATCCCGGATGATTTGAAGCCTAAGGTAGAAGAGGCTATGAAGAATGCAGTTGCCTGGCAGCGTCAGAACCTCAAGGAAATCAACGATGAGGCAACAGTAGAGCTGAAGAAGCTGGGCGTAAACTTCTATGACATCGACCGTGAGGCAATGAAGGCAAAGGTTCTGCCTGAGGTTGAGAAGCTGCGTGCTGATGTTCCGCAGGAGTGGGTTGACGCTGTAGCTGAAGCTGTTAATTCTGTTAAGAAGTAATTTTTATTAAAGCTGATGCTTGAAAAAGAGGGGGTATTTTTATACCCCTTTTCATTAAATACTGCTAGAGTGAGAAAATAAATGAATAGTGTTGCAACTCGCTTGGTTAAGCTGGAGAATGCAATCATCGCAGTCTGCTTTATTGTTATGACTATTGCAGCTTTTGCTCAGGTTGTAAATCGAAACTTAATTGGAGCTGGAATTTCCTGGTTTGATGAACTTGCCCGCTACTGCATGGTTTATATGACCTTATTAGCCACTGAAGCAGGTCTGCGTGACGGTTCTCAAATTAACATCACTGCCGTTATTGATAAGTTAAGCCCGCTCTATAAGAGAATAATGCAGGTTATAGTTAAGATAGTGATTATCGGTTTCTCAGCAACTATCTTTTGGACTTCCTTAACTATTATCAAAAAACAGATCCTCTCAGGACAGGTTTCTGCAGGCTTAAATTTACCGATGTGGCTTCCGTATCTATCCTTGCCGATTGCTTTCTGCCTCATCACCATCGTACAGCTGTATTGCTTAGGCATTCTAATTAAATCTCCGCTACCTGCAAAAGAGGAGAAAAAACCTGCAAAAGAGGAGAAGAAATAAATGACAGGCATTATTTTATTTGGTTTATTTGCCGTACTGCTGGTTATCGGCGTGCCGATTGCCTTAGCTTTAGGCGTATCGACAGCAGTAACCTTGTTATATTTAGGAATGCCGGTTGTTGTTGTAGGACAGCGTATTTTTACAGCCTTAGATTCAAGCAGCATCATGGCCATTCCGTTCTTCGTCTTAGCCGGAAATCTGATGACACGCGGAGGCATTTCAAGACGAATTGTAGATTTGGCAAATGAGCTTGTCGGCGGAGTACGCGGCGGCTTGTTCTATGTAATGCTGATATCCTGTGCCTTCTTTGCAGCCTTGTCAGGCTCAGCCCCGGCAACCGTAATTGCTATTGGTGCTATGCTGTATCCGGAAATGATTAAGCGCGGCTATCCAAAAGAGAGATCTGCAGGCTTATTAGCTGTAGCAGGCGGCTTAGGCCCAATTATTCCGCCGTCAATCATCATGGTTGTTTACGGAACCATCACCTCAAGCTCCATCGGCGACTTGTTCAAGGGCGGTCTGGTTGCCGGCATCATGATCACCATTGTGTTAGCAGTGCTGTGCTTCTTCCTCTCCCATAAGGAAAACTGGCCTAAGTCAGACAAGAGACTTTCGTTAAAAGACTTCAGCATTGCTTTATATAAAGCTATTTGGGCAGTTTTATTGCCGGTAATCATCTTAGGCGGAATTTATTCAGGCTTAATGACACCGACAGAGTCAGCTGCAGTAGCTGTAGTATATTCCTTTGTAGTGGGCTGCTTTGTTTACCGTGAAATCAAGATGAAGGATTTAATGACCATCATCATCGATTCAGGCAAGGGCTCAGCAATGGTATTGTTCATCATTGCAACCTCTACAGCATTTGCCTGGCTGTTCACCTATGCCGGCATATCACAGATGCTTATCGATCTCATCACCAGCATGAGCTTAGGCGCAACAGCATACTGCATGATCGTAGCAATCATCCTGCTGATATTCGGCACCTTCCTCGAGGGCATAGCGACCTGCGTGCTGTTAGTACCGCTGTTGTGGCCGGTAGCCCAGAGCTTAGGCATCAATGTAGTGCATTTTGGTATGATAGTATCTATCTCCAACGTTATAGGCACCATGACGCCGCCGGTAGCAGTAAACCTCTTTGCGGCATCATCGGTAACTAAGCTGTCGATGGGAAGCATAGCTAAGGGCGAAATTCCGTTCTTTATCGGCTATACCTTTGTATTCTTCCTCATCGTATTAGTACCTTGGTTCAGCACCTGCTTAATCTAGCTTAGGATATGGATAAAAAAGGGAGCTTTAAGTCTGACAGGACTTTGGAAGCTCCTTTTTTTTACCCTTAATTTTATAAATTTTATTTTTTAAGTATTTATTTTTTCTGCTAAAATTCGTCAAGAATATCTATTTAAGACCTAATATCTGAGTATTTGCTATAATATAATGTATTATTTGCGTAAATTTTGTTTTATCTTTAGGTTTTTTATGGAATTTAAATGCAGCAAACAGACCTTCTTTTTATGTCTTTTAGTATTTGCTGCGGCTTTACCTGCGGTTTTTTTGCGTGAATTAAGCCCGATAAATGAGCTTAATTATATTGCAGCTGCGCAAGATGCAATTGACAAAAATCATTTTTTTTCTTTCTTTGAAGACGGTAAGCCCTTTACTCAGACTCCTCCTTTATATATGTGGATTTGCATGGTAGCAATCTTATTTGATGGTCTGCCTACAAGTTCAATTATGCTGTTTTTAAATGTCTTTTCTCTTATAGGCATTATTCTTTTATTAGATCGCAATTTCGGCGGCATGCTTCGTTCTAATTACCGCAATAAAGCCGCGGTAATGATTGTGTCGATGCCGTTTATGATGACGGCGACGCTTTTAGCCCAGCCGATAGTTCTGTTTTCGCTTTTAGTCGTAGCTTCAATCTGCCTTATCAAGCAGCGTACGGAGCTCTTGATTATTGAGCAGGAGCCGGCTGCTGATATCGGCAATATCAGTATCCCTCTGCTGCTTTTTGCGGCCGTCTTTACTAATGGCATTTTAGGACTGCTGATCCCTTTATTTACACTGGCAATGGTATTGTTTACCTTAAGAAAGCGTAGGTATTTCTTTAAAATTCTGCCGCTGAATTATTTTTTGCTTATCGCTTTTTTAATGTTTTTTTGGATAGTGCTGACCTTTTTAGAAGCCGGAGCTGACTATACGGTCAAGATGTTTATCAGAGATCCTTATTTGCGCCTTATAGGAGAGACAGGATCTGCGCATAATTTTGCCTTTTATTTCTTTGCTTTTTGGCTTTTATCTTTCCCTTTAGGCATCAGTGCAGCTTATGCGGCAGTAAAGATTATTCTCTCAGAGAAGCGTCAGATTGAGCTTTCGGCAATTTTTGCAATTTCAATCCCAGTAGCCACGTTAATTTTGATTTCCATTCCTAGCTCTAAGGATGTAACCTATGTTTTTGCCTCTTTGCCGTCTTTAGCTTACTTTTTAGTTTATTACAATCAAAAATACGGTTCTCGCGATAAATTCTTAAAATTGACCTTTATTTTGGGATTATTGCCGTTTGGCTTATTATTCTTTGCTTATTTTTATGTAAAAAAGGAGATCCCCAGCTTAAACAGCATTTACATCATCAGCTCGCTGCTGTTTTTAATGCTCTTTAGCGCTTTGGCTATATTTAAGGTTTCACGCTCAAGCGCTACTGAGGGAATTATGACGTTCGGCGTAGGCGTATTGGTGATGTGCTTTACTGCAGGCTTTGCTATGCCTGAGCTGAATAACTCTGTAAGCTATAACTCAGTCGGTGAGGCGCTGGATCAAAAGATTACCAAGTCTAAGAATTTTAATATCTGCTATATAGGCATTAATAATCCTTGGACTTTAAAGCTTTACAATAAGGATATGAATTTACGTTCTAGTACGTATGACAATATCAATCTTGATTATTGTCGCAACAACTTTAGAATTATTGGGCGTTCGGCATTGCGTGACCATCAGGAACTCAATGAGCTTAAGAACCTAAAAAATGCACGTATGTATGGAGATACTTTGCTCATCAGTCCTGAAGACATTAAAGAGGAGAAAAACAGATGAGCAAAAAGGTTTTAATTACCGGCGTTGCCGGGTTCTTAGGCATGCATGCAGCGCTTTTATGTCTTAAATTAGGCTTTAAGGTAGTAGGAATTGACGATCTTAATGATTTTACCTATGGAGCCTATCTTAAATTTGACAGATTAGGCGCTTTAGGCGTGGATGTTTCCGCATTAGCCGGCTCCACTTATGCCAAATGCGGAGATTTTGAGTTTCATTGCTTTGACATCGCTGATGCGCCTACAGTTGAAGCTATGATTATGGACGGAGACTTCGATCTTATCCTGCATTTTGCCTCCTTGTCTTCAGTTAAAGCCGCAGCTTTATCGCCATCAGTTTTTTTTAAGGCCAACATTAAAGGCTTAGAGTCAATTTTAGAGGGGATTAGAGTTCTTGAGAATAAGCGTCCCTTACTGATAAATGCTTCTTCTGCAGCTGTTTACGGTGAAAGCGCCGGCTTGCTTTTAATTGAGGATGACAAGAATTTATTAAAGCCTAATTCTATATATGCAGCCTCAAAGCTGATGGGCGAGCAGCTATGCAAGGTTTATGCCCGTATGTATAACATTAAAGTCATCACCATGCGCATTTTTAATGTTTACGGCCCATTTATGCGCCCGGATACCTTGCTGTTTAAGCTGCAGAGACTGATGACAGCGCAGGAGCCTTTAGATCTGTATGACGGCGGCAAGCATCAGCATGATTTTCTCTATATAGATGATTTTCTTGAAGCCTTAAAATGTCTGATGAGCTTCAAGGGCGACAGTAATTATGAGATCTTCAATATCGGCAGCGGCGAGACTGTTTCTGTTAATGATATTATTGAAAAATATGAAAAGCTCAATAACGCGCAGCTTCAGACCTATGCATGCGCCAGTCCTTTAGGCGAGAGCGGCGATCTGATTTCATGCAACGAAAAGTTTATTCGCTATTTTGATTTTTATCCTCAGGTTTCCCTAGATTCAGGCTTAGCCCAATTTCACAATTGGGCTATGACCTATTTACATAGTACTGACAGCTATTTTAAAAATTTATAATTATGCCTTATTTAGTTGATTCGCATTGTCATTTAGCTTCGCTGTCCTATAAAAGCGAAGCTTTTTCATCCCTGCCTGAGCTTTTAAAGCGTGCTTACAGATGCAAAGTTACGCATTTTTTATCTATTGCCTGTACTTTAGATGAATTTAAAAAGCAGCAGGAGCTTACTCAAGGCTACAACAACATCTATCTGTCTGCCGGCATTCATCCTTTAAATTTGGCCGAGGCCTCTGATTGGCAGGAGGATGATCTGGCAGAGTGCTTTAAAGATCCGAGAGCTATCGCCTTAGGCGAGTGCGGACTTGATTATCATTATTCTCCTGATAATAAGCCTCAGCAGCTTGAAGCCTTTGCCCGCCAGATTGCGCTGTCCCATGAAGTAAATAAGCCTTTAATCATTCATGCCCGAGAGGCGGCGCAGGATACTATCTCCTTGCTGAAATCCGAAAATGCCCGAGACTGCGGCGGCGTAGTTCACTGCTTTACAGATACGGTGGATATGGCCAGAGTCTGCCTTGATTTGGGCTTTTATATTTCCTTTACCGGCATTGCTACCTTTAAAGCCTCAGATAATGTACGCGAGGTTTTAAAATATGTGCCTTTAGACAGAATGATGGTAGAGACTGATTGTCCGTATTTAGCGCCGATCCCGGTAAGAGGAGTGGAAAATGAGCCGGCCTTCGTGCGCTATACTGCAGAATATATAGCCGATTTCAAGCACATAACGCCGGCAAAATTAGCTGCCGTAACCTCTAAGAATTTTGAGGATCTGTATAAGGTAAAGCTTGCAGAGCCGCAGAGTCTGGATATTGAGGTTTCTACATATAAATTAAAGCCGAATATTCTGGATGTGCCGCTGCGTTAAAGAGCAAATAAAAAAGGACCGCGAAGGTCCTTTTTTTATATTCAGGCATTATTAGGATTTAACAACCATTATTCCTTGGCAATAGTGTTCTTAACTATATCGACTAGGAGCTTAGCGGTTAATTCCTCGCCGAAGCGGCTGCTGTCGATCATTAAATCGCGATCGTCAAATTCACTCTTGCAGTCAGGACAGTAGATGCGTCTGTAGGCACTGCGGGCAGTATCAACTTTCTTGATGGCGCTGATTGCTTCTTTTCTGTCCATCATGAGCTTATTGACGCAATTGTCCAGGCGCTTTTCAAACGGAGCATAGACATAAACATGCAAAGCATTCGGGTGATCGCGCAGGATGCTGTCAGCACAGCGTCCGACAATAATGCAGGAACCCTGAGAGACGAAATCCAGGATGACGTTCTTCTGAGTTTCGAAGATTTCATCGCGAATTGAATATGATGAAAAGCGGAAGAGATAGTTCTTGCGCATAAAGAAGCCCTCATGGGCCTGCTCATCATAATTGCTGATGTCTTTTTTCATCAGTCCTAAGCGCTTGGCAGTCTCAGCTACAATATCACGATCATAAAAATTTATATTGAGATCTTTTGCCATCAGCTGCGCGATGGTACGTCCCATACTGGCAAATTGACGTGAGATTGTAATTACATATGGTTTCATTTCCAATCTTCCTTTAGTTTTCTGTCAATACTAGACGCTTAGGCTTGTTATGCTGCAAGCGGCGTACTAAAAGAGACAGGGAGAAGTTGATAATAAAGTAAATTGCTGCTGCACAGCCGTAAAGTACAAATACATCGGAGACGTTGATTGCATTTAGGCCGTTGTACATATTAGCTGAGGACAATAATTGTCTTACGCGAGCCATTAACTCAATAGTAGCTACGTTAGCTAAGTATGAGGAGTCCTTGATGGTGGTAATGATTTGGCTCAGTAATGTCGGAATTACATTGCGCAAAGCCTGCGGCAGGACAATATAGAACATGACCTGCACGATATTGAAGCCCTGCGAGAGACCTGCCTCAAACTGTCCGCGGGCTACAGAATTTAAGCCGCCGCGGATGATTTCAGCGATAACAGAGGAGGCAAACAGGATTAAAGCTACTGAGGCTTTAAATAGCAGGCCGGTTTCAACCGTAGACAAACCGAACAGGCGATGCTGGAAAATCTCAGGACAAGGGCAGAATACTACGCAGATAAAGATCCAGAGCAATAACGGAGTATTTCTGAAGATTTCAATATAAGCAATAGCAGCATATTTAAAGATCCTGTATTTAGGATTGTTGCAGTAGTTGCGCACTAAAGCCAGAACGGAGCCGAAAGCTACGCCTATGATTACAGCAATGGCTGAAATGATAAGAGTAAATAAGGTTCCCTTTAAGATATAAATCCAAATAGCGCTTTTAGATAAGATACTAAAGCTGGCGGCCCATTCTTCAATCATCAGAATTCTCCTCTACAACAGTCGCCTTTTTCTTCATGTTCTGCATTTGGTCGCGTTTTTTAAGGTTATTTTCCCAGGAGCTTGCCATCTTAGATAATGGGTAGCAGAAGATAAAGAATAATAAACCTGAAACTAAGTAAGCCGGACCGTAAGCACCGCCGGTATTGATGCCGGTTACGAAGCTGTAGGTTAAGGAAATTAAGTCAGAACCGCCGATAATATATAAGCAGGAAGTGTTTTTGATTAGGTTTACAACCTGATTTACAGAAGGCGGCAAAATGATTTTGATGCTCTGCGGCAAAATGATGTGATACATCATGCCGATATAATTAAAGCCCTGTGACTGAGCTGCTTCAAACTGTCCTTTATGTATGGACTGGATGCCGGCACGGATCACCTCAGACATATAGGCGCCGTGATAGATGCCTATAGAGACAATGCCTGAGAGCAGGATGCCGATGCTGTGGCCTGAGAAGGACAGAGCATAATATAAAAAGCATATCTGCAGCAATAAAGGAGTATTTTGGATAAATTCTACATAAACGCGTGCAATAATACGTAAAGAGGTCTTATTGCTTGTGGACATCAGGCCAAAAAGAATGCCTAAGGCCATAGAAATAATGATTGCAAATACTGCAGTCTCAAGAGTAGTTAGAAATCCAAGCAAAAAGGTTTCCCGATAAGTCCAGACTTTTAGCCAGGCTGCGGGTGAAAATAGGGTTTCCATGCAAAATTTCCGCTAGTTAAGATTAAAACCCCTGATTTTATCAGGGGTCAGCATTTTAAATTTTAATCAAGATTGTTTTCTTTGATTAACTTATCGATGGTACCGTCAGCTAGCCATTTCTTGATGAGGTTGTCAACGTAGGCAGAAAGACCTGAGCCTTTCTTAGTTACAGCACCGTATTCCTGAGGAGCAAACTGCTCAGGAAGATATGAACGGCCTTTGGTGTGATAAACAGCTAAGATGGACTTATCTACGCAGAAGGCCTGGACCTCGTTGGCGCTTAAGGCAGTGGAAATTGCCGGATAATCATCGAACTGATGGAATTTTACGCCTTCGGACCAGGTGGCAGGGTCGAAGTTTGCATAATCAAAGTCCTTGCCGTCAATAACTTTGGCATCAATCATAGCCTGAGTTAAAGCACGAGCTGAAGAAGAGCCTGAAGATACGCCAATGGTCTTGCCCTTTAAGTCAGCAAGAGACTTAATGCCGCTGCTGTCCTCAACTAAAACAGATACGTGATCGGTGAAGTAAGGGGTAGAGAAATCCCAATGCTGCTTGCGCTCTTCGGTAATGGTGAAGGTGGCTAAAACAACATCTAAGTCGCCTGAATCGATAAGCTCTGAGCGAGTTGCTGCAGTTACAGTGGTAAATTCGACGTCAACGCCCATGCTGTCGGCGATCATTTCTGCTAAAGTATCTTCTAAGCCTTTATATTCACCGGTTAAAGGATCCTGGAAGCTAAAGCCGATAACTGCATTTTTAACGCCGACTTTTAAAACACCGCGATCTTGAATAGCTTTAATTTCCGGAATATCAGAATCAGCGGCAAAGGTTTGCGAGGTCATAAATAGTGAGGCTACCACAGCCGCACTTAAGACTTTAGATAAATAATGCATACAAATCTCCTTTTAACTAGTGTTTGAGTATTTTGCCTAAGAATTGCTTTACTCGGTTGTGCTGAGGGTTGGTGAAGAAGTGTTCAGGAGTGCCCTCTTCAATTATCTGACCGTCAGCCATAAAGACTACGCGATCGGCAACCTGTCTTGCAAAACCCATTTCATGGGTTACCACTACCATGGTTATATTGGATTCTTTAGCAAGCTTAATCATTACATCCAGTACTTCCTGAATTGTTTCAGGATCTAATGCAGATGTCGGCTCATCAAAAAGAATAATCTTGCTTTGACAGCATAAAGCGCGGGCAATAGCAATACGCTGCTGCTGTCCGCCTGACAGGGTAGTAGGATAAACATGAGCCTTATCTTTAAGACCGACTACTTCAAGATAATGCATAGCCAGATCAGTTGCTTCTTTTTTGGATTTGCCATGAATTTTTACCGGAGCTAAGATGAGATTAGTTAAGACATCTAAGTGCGGATAAAGATTAAATGACTGGAAAACCATAGATTCGTAATCACGAATAATCTTGGTTTTGTTCTTTGTCGTTAATTCATGACCGTCAATATAAACATGACCTGAGGTGGGAACTTCTAAGAAGTTCATGCAACGTACAGTTGTGGATTTTCCAGATCCTGAAGGTCCGATAATTACCAATTTTTCACCTTCAGCAACTTCAAGACTAACATCCTTTAATACATGAAGGTCGCCAAAGAATTTATTGATATGGTCAAGCTTAATCATCGCCATGACTGTTTCGCCCTTTTAAACTAGTGTTTGTAATCAAAATATGAATTCAGTATATATATACAAAAGCATCTATGCTTGATTTGCCGTAAAAAGCACTTATTTGGTGCGTTAAATTTAAGTTAAAAACTGCGTGGAAGTATACAGTATAAGTCCTGATATTTTAGAAAAAAAAGATATTTTTATTATGAATTCAGGATTATACGATAAATAATCTATTCACAATATGCGTATTAAAGTAGTGCATGAATCCATGCTGTCAAGCCTGCGGGCTTTGTTTTTGAACAAAAACCGGCATTAGTATGAACCCCATTATTGATCACATGATTGATAATGGGGTTTTGTTATGAAAT
>CAJKNC010000002.1 GCA_905201175.1 uncultured Succinatimonas sp. | reverse complement strand
CTCATAAATTTGACTTTTTTACTAGATACTGTCTTGAGGAAATTATCTTAAAGCGGATTCTAGCTTTTATGCAAGCTTACGCGCAGATGCTCAGTTTATTTCATCAAGAAGTTATATGTAGGGATTTCCATTATGTTTCTTGAAAAGGCAGATTTATTAAATTTTCGTGGTATCCGCCATTTAATGATTGATTTTCAGGAGGATACAACAGCTCTTATCGGAGAAAACTCTTGGGGTAAGAGTTCTTTATTGTGCCTCTTTTGGATGGTTTTAGGTCAAGGTCCCAAATTATGTCAATTTAAGGAAGACGATTTATATGTGCCGATAGCTCTGAATGGCGAGGAGTCTTCTCATGAAAATAAAAGCAGAGTTTTAAACCCGGTTAATCTGTTTTCACAGACTATTTTGGATCTAGCACCGCCAAATGACTTTCATAAGCAGCAAGTTTTAAAGAGTATAGATATTCAAGATCCTTCCTGTGATGCTGTGCAGCTTCAAGACGAAGAAAAGGCCGATTTAGAATTTATGCTTGAAGATGTATATAAGGATGTTGCTGATAAAATCGAGATAAATTTATGGTTTTGTGAAAGTACTATTTCTCATAATTTTGATAATGAAGATTGTTTAAGGCGCTTTTGGGTTTATGGTGAGGATGGCTTTTACCGTTTGCATTGGCGGATTACTGCTTATAAGGATAAAGATAATTTTGTAACCAAACATGAGCTTATAAATAGTCATGATCAGGCCTTCGATAATGAACAAGGGGCTGTAGAGAAGGCTTTGTTTATGATTATTAATTTAAATCCGATAATTAGAATTCGTGATAGCCGTATGTTTGCAAATAAAGCTTGTGAAAGCAGTGAGGCTAATACTGAGTCAGAGGAATTTAACAGATTAGTTGAAAAATTAGCTGGCGATATGGCTTTAAGTGCGCAAGAGGTAGGTCAAGCCTTGCTTACTTTAAATACTTTATTATCAAAATATTTAACTAGTTATGATAGGCCCCAGCTGATCAATTACAGTCAGGAATATACTCGTAATGTAGGAGATATAGTTAATCGTCCTATTTCTATTGAAACTTTAGCTACCATAAGTCATACCTTTCAAAAACCCGGGTTAAATAAAGTTAAATTGCTGCTATCGCTGTTAGCAGGAGCGGTTTTATCGAGTAAAGGAGATCGAATTATCAGTAAAAAGGCACGGCCAATTGTGATCTTTGAAGATATTGAAGCCCGCTTTCATCCGTCTTTGCTGCTTTCTTTTTGGTCCTTAGTTGAAGCGATAGATTTTCAGAAGATTGTAACTACTAATTCTGGAGATTTGCTTTCTGCTATGACTTTGTATTCTTTAAGAAGATTGCACCGTCGTTGCTATGATACTAGAAGCTTTAAGGTATTACCGAATTCTTTTAGTAACGAAGAGGTCAGACGCATAGCTTTTCATGTACGTATTAACCGTCCTATGAGCCTATTTGCAAGAACTTGGCTGTTAGTTGAAGGCGAAACAGAGGTATGGGTTTTATCAACAATCGCATCCTTATTAGGAATAAGTCTGCAATGTGATGGTATTAGAATCATAGAATTTGCTCAATGCGGCTTGACTCCTTTAATGAAATTAGCTTCGCAATTGGGCATAGAATTCCATGTATTAACTGATGGCGATGAAGCGGGACAAAAATATGCAAACAGCGTAAGATCAAGAGTGAAGACAAGTGAGTTAGGCAGACATTTAACCATAATGCCTCATATTGATATTGAGCATTATATTTATTCTCTGGGTTATGAAGATGTTTTTAAAAAAGCTGCAATGCTTCCTCATGGAGTCTTAAAAAAGGGGATTAATGCAGATAAGATCATCGATATGGCAATTAAGCGTAAAAGCAAGCCGGGGTTAGCGTTAATTTTGGTTGAGGCTATGCAGGATCGAGGTATCGAATGGATCCCACCTTTATTTATAGACATGATTAAAACATTACGTTCTTTAAGTCATACAAATGAAGCTTTTTAAAAAAATGCGCAGACTTTATAAAAAAGTTTGCGCTATTAGCTAATTACTCTAAATTCTGTACTTGCTCTCTAATTTGTTCAATAATTACTTTTAGATCGACTGCGATTTCGGTTATTTCTAGACTTGAAGCTTTAGATGCCATGGTATTGGCTTCGCGATTAAATTCCTGCAGCATAAAATCAAAGCGTTTCCCGATAACTCCGCCTTTGTCTAATAGTTTATAACTTTCTTTTACATGTGAACGGAGCCGATCATATTCCTCGCGGATATCAGCCTTTTGCGCTGCAAGAGCTACCTCTTGTTCTAAGCGATTTTCATCTAATTTTATTTCTATGTTTGCTAAACGTTCTAGGATTTTATTTCGCTCTTTGAGAACAAGATTATCTAAAACAGGGCTAAGCTTATCTAGATTGACTTCGATCTTTTTTAATAAGGCTTTAAGCGCATTTATTAGATTTTCTCCTTCATTTGTGCGATTTTGTTTAAGTTCAGATAAAGCCTGATTAAGCGCTTCAAAGAATAATTTTTCTAATTTTGGCTGCAGGGAATCATCTGCTTTTAAAATGCCAGGATAGTTTAGAATTTCTATAGGGTTAACACTTCCTGGAATATAAGTATCAACAGTTTTTATTAATTGCTGTAATTGCTGAAGTTTTTGTTCATCTATAATTAAATTCTGAGAGCATTCACTTTTGAGATTAAGAAGCAGATCAAATTTACCCCTAGCAAAATTTGCAGCAATTATTTTTCTGATTTCGCCATCTAAATGACGTAAGCTTTCAGGCAATTTTAGATAAATGTCCAAATAACGATTATTGACAGTGTTGATGATGAGATTGAATGAGATTTCAGGGGTATTTATTTGGACTGAGGCTGAGCCTGTCATACTGGACACTGTCATAATTTCTCCATTTGTTTTTATCAAGATATCTAAGTATATACTTAATTCATATATACATACTAAGGTGCTGCAGTTTTAGCGGTTAGTTTTTTTTGATAAAATTAAGCTGCAAAAGATACATGGAGTATAGACATGCAAGATTATCAGCGTCGCTTTATTGAACTATCCTTACAAAAAGGCGTATTAAAATTTGGCAATTTTCTTTTAAAATCTGGTCGCAATAGTCCTTATTTTTTTAATGCCGGCGGATTTAATACTGGATCTGATTTGAAGATCTTAGGTGATTGCTATGCTCAGGCTTTAGTAAATTCAGGATGTGAGTACGATGTCCTATTTGGACCTGCCTATAAAGGAATTCCTTTATGCTGCGCTACAGCAATGTCTTTAAGCTGTGAGCATGGAATAAATAAGCCATGGTGCTTTAATCGCAAGGAAGCAAAAGATCACGGTGAAGGAGGCAATTTAGTTGGAGCTCCATTAGCCGGCAGAGTTGTTTTAATTGATGATGTTATCACTGCTGGTACAGCAATACGTGAGTCTGATGCTATTATTAAGGCTAATAATGCTACCTTCAAAGCAGCATTGATTGCTCTGAATCGTCAGGAAAGAGGGCAAGGAGAGAAGGGAGCGATTGCTGAGGTTGAAGAAAATTTAGGCATAGAGGTTATATCTATTATTAGTTTTGAGGATCTTTTAACCTATATAAAGCAAGATGCTAATTTAGCAGCTCATCTTGATGCAATGCTTAAATATCGCGAGACCTATGGCGTTTAAGCGTTAAGCTATATTTGTATCCTCATTATTTTTAATTTGAGGATACAGATTATGTGACGTGAAGATGCTAAATTTCTTTATTTTTTAGTTTTTCATCTTGTAATCTTTGTTTTAGACTGTATATGCAGCCGCAGTAGTTTTGATTGTAAAAGCCTATTTCCCTAACAAGTTCGTAACGTCTATTGATCATTCCTCCTTTGCGCCAATCAATATCCCAAAATTTACTGCCGGGAATTTCATTTTGAGCTGCAAATGCTGCGCCATTTACCTGTTCTTTGCTTTTCCAGCGAGAGGTACATAAAGTTGTGGTGAAAAGCCCAATATTGAGCTTTACTGCCAGCTTTGCAGTCTCTAAAAGCCGCATCTTAAAACAAATGTCGCAACGCTTGCCGCGTTCTTTTTCGAACTTATAGTCTTCTGTTTTTTTAAAGAAATTATCCACATCATAATCACCTACAATTGCTTTTATTTTTAAAAGATGACATAGATGCAGCCATTCATCTCGACGCTTTATGTATTCTTCATTAGGATGAATATTAGGATTGTAAAAGTAAACAACAGGCTCTATTTTATTTTGCAGTAAGCATTCTAATACCGCTGTTGAACATGGAGCACAGCAGCTGTGCAAGACTACTTTAGAGTATCCTTCTGGAAGTTTTAGATCGGTCCGAGGAGATTTTGTCAAAAAATCAGCCGGAAGAGAAAAGTCAAATTCCATATTTAACCTAAATTTTTTGCTAATTTACGAGTGGTAAAATTTTGTTAATTTTAAGGCAATTTTTCTAAAACATTCTACAGCTTGTTAAGAGAGCGGCAAACTGCAGTCATCAGCTTTATTCATATCTTAAAACACTCATAAAAAGGTAATAGTAGCAGGTTAGTATTTGCGTAAGTAAGCTTGAAGAATCTTTATTTTCAGCAAGGTTAAGATAAATCATTTTATAGTTAAATATAGGCTAATTCTCAAATAAGCATTGCTAATGCGAAAAATGGACTTCTGCATTACGGTAAGATTTTTGCGTATAAGCCGTAAAAAAACTTTTGTTATAAATTTTTTTTCAAAAAAACTTGCTATTTTTATTAGGAAGCTTATAATAAATGGACTTTTGCAAGCGTTGTTAAAGATAAACAGCGTTAGTTTGCAAGACCAGCCCTACATCTAAAATGATGTGGCTGATGATACTCTCCCTAATTGTGGGAGAAATTGTTGCAGAGATCACTTCCTCCTGATAAGCCTTTAGAAAGGATATTCGGGAAGGCGAGTGTCTGCGTGTTCTTTTTAAAAAATGGAGTCTGCAATGCAGAATCAAAGAATCCGGATCCGTCTTAAAGCTTACGATCACAGATTGATTGATCATTCAACTGCTGAAATCGTTGAAACCGCCAAGCGTACTGGTGCTCAGGTTCGTGGTCCGATCCCGCTCCCTACCCGCAAGGAGCGTTACACCATCCTCATTTCCCCTCATGTTAATAAAGATGCCCGTGATCAGTACGAGATCCGTACTCACAAGCGTTTAGTTGACATCGTGGAGCCGACCGAAAAGACTGTTGACGCTTTAATGCGTTTGGATCTTGCCGCCGGTGTGGATGTCCAGATCAGCCTTCGCTAACAAATAGGGGAAAAATACAATGTCAATCGGTTTAATTGGCCGCAAGCTTGGTATGACCCGTGTTTTCAACGAGAACGGCAAATCTGTTCCGGTAACCGTCATCCAAGTAGAAGCAAACCGCGTCACTCAGATTAAAAAAGCTGAAACCGATGGTTACACTGCCATCCAGGTTACCACTGGTGATCGCAAAGCAAGCCGCATGACCAAGGCTGAAATTGGTCATTTTGCCAAGTCCGGTGTACAGGCCGGTCGTGGTTTATGGGAGTTCCGCCTTGATGCCGCCGAGCTTGATTCTTATCAAGTTGGTACTGAGATTAAAGTTGATGCTTTCAATGATGTTAAGAAAGTAGACGTAACTGGTCAGTCTAAAGGTAAAGGTACTGCTGGTACTATCAAGCGTTATCACTTCCTCCATCAGGATTATACCCACGGTAATTCACGTTCCCATCGTGTTCCTGGCTCTACTGGTCAGAATCAGACTCCAGGCAGAGTATTCAAGGGCAAGAAGATGGTCGGCCGCATGGGCAATGAGAAAGTCACCGTTTTAGGTTTGGACCTCGTTCGCATCGATGTTGAGCGTAATTTGCTCCTCGTCAAGGGTGCTGTTCCTGGTGCCAATAATGGCGATCTCATCGTACGGCCAAGTGTTAAAGCTTAACCCGAGGTAATAGGATCATGGAATTAAAGTTATTTGGCGCCGACAAGCAGCTGGAAGTGTCCGAAAACACCTTTGGTCGCGAGTTCAATGAGCCGTTGGTTCATCAGGTAGTCGTTTCCTACCTCAGCACTGCCCGTGCTGGTACTAAAGCTCAGAAGACCCGTTCTGAGGTTTCAGGCGGCGGTAAGAAGCCGTTCCGTCAAAAAGGCACTGGTCGCGCTCGTGCAGGTTCATCTCGTTCGCCTTTATGGCGTGCTGGTGGCACCATTTTTGCAGCTAAGCCGCAAGATTGGAGCAAAAAAGTTAACCGTAAGATGTATCGCGTTGCAATGCGCAGCATCCTATCTGAGTTAGTTCGTCAGGATCGCTTAGTTGTAGTTGACGAGTTTAAGCTTGAAGACCACAAGACCAAGTCCTTAGTTGAGAAGCTCAAGGCTATGGATCTTAAGCAGGTTTTGATTGTTACTGAAGATTTTGATGAGAACCTTCTCTTAGCTTCTCGCAATCTTTACAAAGTTGCTACCTGCCAGCCAGGTACTGCTGAGTTCAATCCGGTCAATTTGGTCGGTTTTGACAAGGTTTTAATGACGGCTGCAGCCGTTAAGAAAGTAGAGGAGTTGCTTAAATGAGTTCAGAAGCACGTTTAATGAGTATTCTGCGCGCACCTGTAATCTCTGAAAAGAGCACCGCCGCTTCTGAAAAGAGTGTGGTTACTTTCAAAGTTTTACCTGACGCTACTAAGGAAGAAATCAAAGCAGCTGTTGAGAAGATCTTCGGCGTTGAGGTTGTTGGTGTTCGCACCCTGAATTTTAGTGGTAAGACCCGTCGTACTGTTCACGGTGTCGGCAAGCGTAGCGACTGGAAGAAGGCTTATGTAACTCTTCCTGCCGGTACTCAGTTAGATGTTGATACCGCTTCACAGCAGAATGACAAGGAGAGCAAGTAATGGCTATTATTAAAGCTAAGCCTACCTCCCCAGCCCGTCGTCACGTCGTTCAGATCAAGACCCCTGGCCTGTGGAAAGGCGGTCCGTTCCGTTCACTCGTAGTCGAAAAGCGTAAGACTGGTGGTCGTGACAATTATGGTCACATCTCTACTCGTCACATCGGCGGCGGCCACAAGCAGCGTTATCGCTTAGTTGACTTTAAGCGTCAGAAAGATGGTGTTGAGGCTCGTGTTGAGCGTATTGAGTATGATCCTAACCGTTCAGCTCATATCGCTTTAATCCTCTACACTGATGGTTCTCGCAGCTATATTTTAGCTCCTAAAGGCTTAAAGGCTGGTGATGTTGTTGTTTCTGGTATCAATGCTCCTATTAAGGTTGGTAATACCTTACCGTTACGCAACATTCCGTTAGGTTCTGTAGTCCATGCAGTTGAGCTCAACCCAGGTGCTGGTGCTGTATTTGCCCGCTCTGCTGGTACTTACTGTGAATTATTAGCCCGTGAGGGTGCATATGTAACTTTACGTATGCGTTCTGGTGAAATGCGTCGTGTATTAGCTGACTGCCGTGCTACTATCGGTGAGATTGGTAACAATGAGCATATGTTAGCTCAGTTAGGTAAAGCTGGTGCCAAGCGTTGGCGTGGTATCCGTCCTACTGTCCGCGGTATGTCTATGAACCCGATTGACCACCCGCATGGTGGTGGTGAAGGCCGTAACAAGGGTATTCAGCCTTGCTCGCCTTGGGGTACTCCTTCTAAGGGATACAAGACCCGCAAGAACAAGCGTACTGATAAGTACATTGTTCACCACCGTTAATTGTTAAGCGAGGATATAACATGCCACGTTCTTTGAAGAAAGGCCCATTTATTGATGAGTCCTTACTTAAGAAGGTAATGCAGGTTGCTGAGTCTGGCGATAAGAAGCCGATCAAAACCTGGTCACGCCGTTCAGTAATTATTCCGGCCATGATTGGAATGACAATCGCTGTACATAACGGTCGTCAGCATGTACCGGTTTATGTTTCCGATGAAATGGTTGGTCACAAGTTAGGTGAGTTCGCCCCGACCCGTACCTTCAAGGGCCATGTAGCTGATGCTACCTCATCTAAGTAATCAGGAGTTTAGTAATGGAAGTTAAAGCTGTTCACCGTTACGCCCGTTCTTCTGCCCAGAAGACTCGCCTGGTCGCAGATCAGGTCCGCGGTCTGCCGGTACAGGACGCTTTGGATCTGTTGCAGTTCAGCCCGCGTAAGGCTGCTGCCTTGATCCGTAAGGTCGTGCTCTCTGCTGTTGCTAACGCCGAGCACAACCTGTCTTTAGATATTGATGATTTATTCATATCTAAGATTCTTGTGGATGAGGGTCCGTCCTTAAAGCGCATTATGCCGCGCGCTAAGGGCCGTGCTGACCGTATCGTCAAGCGCACCTCTCATATCACTGTAGTTGTCGCAGAGAAAGGGGAGTAACCATGGGCCAGAAAATTAATCCTAACGGAATTCGTCTTGGCATTACCAAGCCTTACTCTTCTGTCTGGTACGCATCTACTGCAAATTTCCCGGCTAATATCAAGAGCGATGCCGAGATTCGTAAGTATCTGACTACTGAGTTAAAGAATGCCTCCGTTTCCAAGATCATTATCGATCGTCCAGCTAAGAGCGTTCGCGTAACTATTTGCACTGCTCGTCCTGGCATTGTAATCGGTAAGAAGGGTGAAGACGTAGAGAAGTTACGCAAGAAGATCAGTGCTATTGCTGGTGTTCCTGCTCAAGTTAACATCTCTGAAATTCGCAAGCCGGATTTAGATGCTAAGTTAGTTGCTGATTCTATCGCCTCTCAGTTAGAGCGTCGTGTAATGTTCCGCCGCGCTATGAAGAAGGCTATTCAGAATGCAATGCGTGTTGGAGCCAAGGGTATCAAGGTTGAGGTTTCTGGTCGCTTAGGCGGCGCCGAAATCGCTCGTACTGAGTGGTTGCGTGAAGGTCGCGTACCTCTTCACACTTTACGTGCTGATATCGACTATGCTTTATCAGAGGCTGTCACCACCTACGGTGTAATTGGTGTTAAGGTCTGGATCTTTAAGGGTGAGATTTTAGGCGGTTTGCCTTTAACCCAGGAAGAGTCTGAGGACAAGAACGGCGCGGCTACTCCAGCTGGTCGTAGACATCGTCGTGACGACAACAATCAGGCTCGTCCTGGTCGTGGCCGCCGCGGTGCCCGTAAGACCGAAGATGCTCCAGCTGAAAAGGCTGCTGAGTAACGGAGGAAGGATTAAATGTTACAACCTAAACGTACGAAATATCGTAAGACTCAAAAAGGTCGCAATGAAGGTCTGGCCTACGCCGGTTCCATCGTTTCCTTCGGCGAGTATGGTTTAAAGGCTACCTCTCGTGGTCAGATTACTGCCCGTGAGATTGAAGCTGCCCGTCGTGCTTTCACCCGTGAGATGAAGCGTGAAGGTAAAGTTTGGATCCGTGTATTCCCGGACAAGCCTATCACCCAGAAAGCTCTTGGTGTTCGTATGGGTAAAGGCAAAGGTACAGTTGAATACTGGGTTGCCCCTATTCAGCCTGGCCGCGTACTGTTCGAGATCGGCGGCATTACTGAAGAAGTTGCTCGTGAGGCTTTCCGTCTTGCTGCAGCTAAACTTTCAGTTACCACCACTTTTGTTCGTAAGCAGGTGATCTAATGCAGACTAATGATTTACGCAATAAATCCGTTGAGGAGTTAAAGACTGAGCTCTCAGGCTTACAGCGCGAGCAGTTCAATCTCCGTTTCCAGTTAAAGACAGGTTCACTGTCTCAGACTGACAACGTTAGAAAAGTACGTCGCAACATTGCACGTGTAAACACCATTCTTTCTGAGAAATTAGCCTCAGAAAGCGCCAAGTAGAGGAAGAGTTGAATGTCTGATATCCAGAACGCCGAGAAAGTGGCCCGCTCCCTCCGTGGCCGCGTTGTTAGCGACAAAATGCAGAAGGCTTGTGTAGTTGCTGTTGAGCGCCGTATTACTCATCCAGTATATGGCAAAATCATCACCCGTACCACCAAGTTCCACGTAGCTGATAGCGAGAATATCGCTAAGACTGGTGATCTTGTTGAGATTTGCGAGTGCCGTCCGGTAGCAAAGACTATTTCTTGGAAGATTGTTAAAGTTATTGAGCACTCTCCTAAAGCCTAATTAAAAGCTTTTAGCTTTTAAAATTAATTTTAGGCCGCAAGATATTTATGTCTTGCGGTCTTGTTATATTTATGTTAAATTATATCGCCTTCTCTCTTAGTGTGAGAGAGGAGTTGTTTTAGTTTTTAAACCGGAGCATTTGCAATGATCCAGATGCAAAGCATACTTGACGTCGCGGATAATTCTGGCGCACGTGCTGTAATGTGTATCAAGGTTTTAGGTGGTTCTCACCGCCGTTACGCAGGCATTGGCGACATTATTAAAGTCTCTGTCAAAGACGCGATTCCGCGCGGCAAAGTCAAGAAGGGCGATGTTGTAGACGCAGTTGTAGTTCGTACTAAGAAAGGTGTACGTCGCGCTGATGGTTCTCTCATTCGCTTTGATAGCAACGCTGCAGTTCTTTTGACTTCGCAGCATGAGCCTATGGGCACTCGTATTTTCGGACCAGTTACTCGTGAATTGCGTACCGAACAATTTATGAAGATTGTGTCCTTAGCCCCAGAAGTACTCTAAGAGAGGGTATTAGAAAAATGGCAGCGAAAATTCGCACCAATGACGAAGTAATCGTCATCACCGGTAAAGATAAGGGTAAGACTGGTAAAGTTACCCGTGTTTTCCCGAGTGAGCACAAGGTGTTAGTTGAAGGCATTAATGTCAAGAAAAAACACCAAAAGGCAAACCCTAACCTTAATCAGGCCGGCGGTATTGTGGACATTGAAGCCCCTGTTGATATTTCCAACGTGGCTATCTATAACCCAGATACCAAGAAAGCTGATCGTGTCGGTTTTAAGTTTGAAGACGGCAAGAAAGTACGCGTTTTCAAGTCTAACGACAAGATTATTTCTACCCCGACCAAATAAGTGTTAAATAAGTAGGAGAATAACGATGGCGAAACTGCATGATTTATACAAGCAGGAAGTAATCAAAGCCTTAACAGAACAATTTGGTTACAATTCAGTCATGCAAGTCCCTCGGATTGTGAAGATCACCCTCAATATGGGTGTTGGTGAAGCTGTTGCAGACAAGAAAGTTTTAGAGAATGCAGCACGCGACATGGCCGCTATTTCTGGTCAGAAGCCGTTAATCACCAAGGTTCGCAAATCTGTAGCGGGCTTCCATATTCGTGAGGGATATCCAATCGGTTGTAAAGTTACCCTGCGTGGTGAGCGCATGTGGGAATTCCTCGAGCGTTTAATTGTGATCGCAATTCCACGTATCCGTGATTTCCGTGGTTTATCCTCTAAGTCTTTTGACGGCAGAGGCAATTACTCCATGGGCGTACGCGAGCAGATCATTTTCCCTGAGATTGACTACGATAAGGTTGATGCAATTCGTGGTATGGATATTACTATTACTACCACTGCTAAGACTGATGATGAAGGCCGTGCTTTATTACAGGCTTTCAACTTCCCTTTCCGTACTCAGGCCAATAAGTAATTCGAGGATGAACTCATGGCTAAGACTTCTATGAAGAACAGAGATCTGAAAAGACAGCGTTTGTGCGAGAAATATCGTGCAAAGCGTTCAGAGCTCAAAAAGATTATTTCATGCGTGTCTACTTCCGAGGAAGACCGCTTTGCCGCTGTTCAGGCCCTTGCTGCCTTACCGCGTGATTCTAGCCCTTGCCGTCAGCGCAATCGCTGCAGCGAGACTGGTCGTCCGCATGGTTATTTACGCAAGTTCGGCCTTTGCCGTATTAAGCTTCGCGAACACATGATGCGTGGCGAAATCCCTGGATTGCATAAGGCCAGCTGGTAATAGGAGAGACTCACATGATTCAAGATCCGATTGCGGATTTATTAACCCGTATCCGTAACGGCCAGGCTTCTGGCAAAGTTAGTGTTACTATGCCGTCTTCCAAGCAGAAATTAGCTATTGCTAATCTGCTCTTAAAAGAGGGCTATATTGCTTCTGTCTCCGAGAACGGTGACGTCAAGAAAGTTTTGGAAATCGGCCTTAAGTATTACGAAGGCAAACCGGTTGTAGAGCTCATCCAGCGTGTTTCTCGCCCTGGTCTGCGTGTATATAAGAAGAGCCGCGATTTGCCGCGTATTATGAACGGTTTAGGTATTGCAGTGGTTTCCACTTCTAAAGGCTTAATGACCGATCGTGCTGCCCGTAAGGACGGCTTGGGCGGCGAAGTTATTTGCTACGTCGCATAAGGGGAGGATAGATGTCTCGTATTGCTAAGGAACACATCAACGTTCCTCAGGGCGTTGAAGTCCTGATTGAAGGCCAGAAAGTTACCGTCAAGTCCAAGAAGGGCGAGATGGTTCTTAATGTGCACGACAGCGTTGCCGTTAAATGTGAAAACAATGTCCTCTCTGTAGCTCAGAAAGAGGAAACTACTGATTCCAACATGCAGTCAGGTACTGCCCGTGCTTTGTTAAACAACATTGTAATCGGCTTAGACAAGGGCTTTGAAAAGAAGCTCAAGTTGGTAGGCGTTGGTTATAGAGCTGCTGTAAAGGGCAATGTATTGAACCTCGTTTTAGGTTACTCTCATCCGATTGACTTCGAGTTGCCGGAAGGCATCACTGCCGAGTGCCCTACTCAGACTGACGTTGTCCTCAAAGGCTTCGATAAGATTGTTTTAGGACAGACTGCTGCTAAGATCCGTGCATTCCGTGCTCCAGAGCCTTATAAGGGCAAGGGCGTACGTTACGCAGACGAAGTTATCGTCATTAAAGAAGCTAAGAAGAAATAACAGGGTGGCATAACATGTTTGACAAGAAAGAAGCACGTATTCGTCGCGCCACTAAATCCCGTTCAAAGATGCATGAGCTGGGCGTAACCCGTTTAGTTGTTACTCGTACCCCGCGTCACATCTATGCTCAGGTAATTAACAAAGATAATTGTGTTTTAGCCTCTGCTTGTACTTTAGAGAAAGATTTAATCAAAGATTTAAAGTACACTGGTAACGTTGAAGCTGCTAAGCTTATCGGCAAGACTGTTGCCGAGCGTGCCATTGCCGCTAAGGTTGAAACCGTAGCTTTTGACAGATCTGGCTATCAGTATCACGGTCGCGTTGCAGCTTTAGCTGACGCCGCTCGTGAAGCCGGCCTTAAGTTCTAGGAGTGCAGCAGATGCAACACAAAGATGAAACTCAAGCTGGCGAACTGCAGGAAAAATTAGTTGCAGTTAATCGTGTAGCTAAAGTTGTTAAGGGTGGTCGTATTTTCTCTTTCACCGCTTTAACTGTTGTCGGTGATGGTAATGGCCGTGTTGGTTTTGGTTATGGTAAGGCTGGCGAAGTTCCTGCTGCTATTCAAAAGGCTATCGAGCAGGCTCGTCGCAATATCAATAACAGCATCTCTTTAAATGATGGCACCTTATTCCACGCTGTTAAGGGTGAGCATTCAGGTTCCATGGTTTACATGCAGCCTGCTGCTGAAGGTACCGGTATTATTGCTGGTGGTGCTATGCGTGCTGTACTTGAGGTTGCCGGTGTTCGTAACGTTTTAGCTAAGGCTTATGGTTCTACCAATCCTATCAACGTAGTTCGTGCTACTGTTGCTGCTTTAGCTTCCATGCGTACCCCTGAGGCTGTTGCTGCTAAGCGTGGTCTCTCGGTTAAGGAAATTCTGGAGTAAAAAATGGCAGAGAAGAAAACCATCAAAGTTACTCAGACTAAGAGTTCTATCGGCCGTTTACCCAAGCACATTGCTACCTTAAAGGGACTGGGTCTGCGCCGTATTCGTCATACTGTTGAACTCGAGGATACTCCTTCTGTTCGCGGCATGATTAATAAAATCAGCTATATGGTCAAGGTCGAGGAGTAAAAGATGTTTCTAAATACTTTAAGTCCGGCTGAAGGTTCTCACAAGAGAGCTGTTCGCGTCGGTCGTGGTATTGGTTCTGGCCTCGGTAAGACCTGCGGCCGCGGTGTTAAAGGTGCTGGTGCCCGTAAGAGTGCTCACAAGCGTCCTGGCTTCGAGGGCGGCGCTATTCCTATGAAGATCCGTTTACCGAAATTCGGTTTCTGGTCTCCTAAGGCTGCTGTTACTACTGAAGTTACCTTAAACGATTTAAACCGTATCGAAGGTGATGTTGTAGATATGGACGCCTTATTAAAGGCTCGTCTTATCACCAAAAAGGATAAGTTCGTTAAGGTTGTATTATCCCGCGTTCCTAATTTCACTAAGAAAGTTACCGTTAAGGGTCTTGGTGTAACTAAGGGTGCTAAGGCTGCAATCGAGGCTTGCGGCGGTTCCGTTGAAGAAGCTGCTTACATTACTGAAGCTGCTACTCGTTTAGAGGCTTCTGCTAAGCGTTCTGCTGCTAAACAGCAGGCTCGTCTTGACAAGCTCGCTAAAGACGGTATCCAAAAGCCAGCTAAGAAGACTGCCGAACAAAAGGCAGCTAAGAAGGCTTCCAAGTAATTTAATTTTGGGCATCGCAAGATGCCCTATAGAGGTTTTGCATGGCAAGAAAATCGCTATTTGATAGAAGTCGCGAAGTAGCACAACAAAGCAAATCCGGTAACGGCGAGTTGCGTTCACGTCTACTCTTCGTCTTCATCGGACTTGTCGTCTTCAGACTTGGTTCGTATATTCCGGTTCCAGGTGTAAATGCCGATGTCCTGCAGCGCATTTTCGATGAGCAGAGCGGAACCATCTTGGGCATGTTCAATATGTTTTCCGGCGGTGCGTTAGAGCGTGCTTCCGTATTAGCATTAGGTATCATGCCTTATATTTCTGCAGCCATTATCATTCAGCTTTTGGCAGTTATTAACAAGAACTTAGCAGAATTACGCAAAGAGGGTGAATCTGGTCGTCGCAAGATTACTCAGTACACTCGTGTAGCTACGCTCTTTTTAGCCGCCATTCAGGCTTTTGGTATTGCCACTGGTATTCCTAACATGATGCCAGGATTGGTTGATAATCCAGGCTTTGGTTTTTACTTTGTAACAACTGTAAGTCTTGTAACCGGTACAATGCTCTTGATGTGGCTTGGAGAACAGATTACTGAACGCGGTATTGGCAATGGTATTTCGCTTATTATCTTTGCTGGTATCGTCGCTGGATTGCCGTCGGCTTTAGCTCGTACCTTCGAGCAGTCACGCCAAGGCGATCTATCGACTATTGCTCTGTTGATTATTGGTGTAGTTGTAGTCTTAGTGACCTTATTCGTAGTTTTCGTTGAACGTGGTCAGCGTAAAATTGTTATCGAATATGCCAAGCGTCAGATGGGCAACCGTATTTACTCACAGCCACGCTCCACTTTGCCGTTAAAGATTAACTTATCTGGCGTTATCCCGGCTATTTTTGCGTCGTCGATAATCTTATTCCCAGGTACAGTTGTATCATGGTTTAGTCAGGGCGATAATGCTGTGGCTAATGTGCTTCAGGAAATTTCTATGTTCCTCCAGCCAGGTCAGCCGCTTTATGAGTTGTTGTATGCTTCAGCTATCATATTCTTTACTTTCTTCTATACTGCGCTGGTATTCAATCCTCGCGATGTGGCGGAGAATTTGAAGAAGAGTGGAGCTTTTATTCCTGGTATCCGCCCGGGCGAGCAAACAGCTCGTTTCATCGATAAGGTGATGACTCGTTTGACCCTGAGTGGTTCTTTATACATGGTGTTGGTATGCCTGGTACCACAATTACTCATGAACTGGTTTAATGTTCAGTTCTATTTTGGTGGTACTTCATTACTGATTATCGTAGTGGTCAGCATGGATTTCGTGGCTCAGCTTCAAAGTCACATGATGAATCAGCAATATGGCGATATCATGCGTAAGGCAAACCTTCGGAATTATGGCCGTTAGAGTTTTTCACTCTGTTATGGGAGAAAAAAATGAAAGTTGGTGCTTCAGTTAAAAAGATGTGTCGCAACTGCAAAGTCGTTCGTCGCCACGGTGTAGTTCGCATTATCTGCAGCAATCCTAAGCATAAGCAACGTCAGGGCTAATGCTTTTGTAAAGATGTTCTTGAACATCTAAATAGATTTCTGTATAATCATACAGTTTATACGGCACCTTAGGTTTTATCCTTGGGTGCCGTTCTGACATGCCAATGTGCACTATAGTGGTTGTTGCGTATCCATTAAACGGGCTTTGCAGCAACCGTTGTTTTTAATAGACCTTTTATTAGGAGATCGATAGTGGCCCGTATAGCTGGCATTAATGTGCCTGACCAAAAGATTGCCATGATTGCTTTGCAATCGATCTATGGCATCGGCCCGACCCGCGCTCGCGATATTCTCGCCGCCGTTGGGGTTGAACCTACCACCAAGTTCAAAGATATCGACGAACAGGTAGTAGACCAGATTCGTGCTGAAGTTGCTAAGTTCACCGTAGAAGGTGACCTTCGTCGCGAAATTTCCATGAACATCAAGCGTCTCATTGATCTTGGTACCTATCGTGGCTTACGCCACCGCCGCGGCTTACCAGTTCGCGGTCAGCGTACTAAAACCAATGCTCGTACCCGCAAGGGCCCGCGCAAGAGTGTGAAGAAGTAGGAGAGTTTAGATGGCTGAAGAAATTAAGACCGCAACTGCTCAGCAGGCACCGGCCACCCGTGTACGCGGCAAGCGCTCTAAGAAGCAGGTTGCCGACGGCGTGGCTCATATCCATGCATCTTTCAACAATACCATCGTGTCCATTTCTGATCGCCAGGGCAATGTCCTTTCTTGGGCAACTGCTGGTGGTTCAGGTTTCCGTGGTTCTCGTAAGTCTACTCCGTATGCAGCTCAGGTTGCTACTGAGCGTGCTGGCGAGGCTGCCAAGGAATTTGGCGTAAAGAACCTTGAAGTTTTAGTCAAGGGACCAGGCCCGGGACGTGAGTCTTCTATCCGTGCTTTAAATGCAATCGGTTTTAAGATCACCAACATCACTGATGTTACCCCTATCCCTCACAATGGTTGCCGCCCGCCTAAAAAGCGTCGTGTCTAACCTTCGAGTAAAATTTCTGGAGAAAGATAAATGGCAAAATACACAGGTCCAGCTCTGAAATTAAGCCGCCGCGAGGGTGTTGATTTATTTCTGAAGTCTGGTGTTCGTGCAATTGACACCAAGTGCAAATTAGATACCGTTCCGGGTCAGCACGGCGCTAACAAGCCGCGTTTGTCTGACTATGGTATGCAGCTTCGTGAGAAGCAGAAGGTTCGCCGTATTTACGGTGTTCTTGAGCGTCAATTCCGTAACTATTACAAGAAAGCAGCTCGTATGACCGGCAATACCGGTGAGAACTTACTCAAGCTGTTGGAAAGCCGTTTAGATAACGTTGTTTATCGTATGGGCTTCGGTTCTACCCGTATGGAGGCTCGTCAGTTAGTTTCCCATAAGGCTATTACCGTAAACGATCAGATCGTTAATATTCCTTCTTATCAGGTACAACCTTCCGACGTTATTGCTGTTCGTGAGAAGGCAAAGAAGCAGTTGCGTATCAAGGCTGCAATTGATCTTTCAGGTCAGCGTGCTTTGAAGCCTACTTGGATTGACGTTGATGTTGACCATATGAAAGGCACTTACAAGAACAATCCTGAGCGCTCTGAGCTTCCTGCTGATATTAAGGAACAGCTCATCGTCGAATTGTACTCTAAGTAATTAACGGCAACCCTTGCCAGCACCTAATAATGTGGGGTATCTCTAGTGTCTGTTGTTGAACTGCTTAAACCTAAGCCGGTAGATTTTACCGAAGTCGGTCCAAACCATGCTCATGTGGTTTTAGAACCTCTAGAACGTGGTTATGGCAATACTTTAGGTGTAGCATTAACCGGAATTTTGCTTAAGACCTTGTCTGGAACTGCAGTTGATGCATTTTCTATCGAAGGTATAAAAGATCAATACAGCATAAAAGAAGATATGTCTGAATCGATATTTGAGCTAATCATTAATTTGAAGCTGCTTGGTATCGTTGCAAATAATCTTCTTGACGAGCCTGTATGGTTGTCACTTGAGAAGAGCGGCGAAGGTGAGGTGAAAGCTTCAGACATTGTTTGTCCTGAAGGCATTAGCTTTGCCAATCCGGATGCTCATATCTGCACTCTCACTGGTGCCAAGGCTTCGTTGTCGATGAAACTTCGTTTAAGCTCAGGAGTCGGCTATGTTATGGCATCT
This sequence comes from uncultured Succinatimonas sp., assembly GCA_905201175.1. GTDB lineage: Bacteria > Pseudomonadota > Gammaproteobacteria > Enterobacterales > Succinivibrionaceae > Succinivibrio. The sequence goes on along the minus strand of CAJKNC010000002.1, from coordinate 31,785 downwards.
GATCCTAAGCACCTCCCCGCTGATGGAGAAGGTGTTATTCTGATAGATGCCAATTATTGCCCGGTAAGACGCTTCTTTTATGAAGTTGAGTCAGCTCGTGTTGAGCAGCGTACCGATCTTGATAGATTAATTATTGATCTGGAAACTGACGGTACTATTACTCCTGAGAATGCATTGATGATGGCATCTGATTTATTAGTTGATAGTATGTCTAATATTATCAATAAAGAGGATATTACAGAACGTGCTTTAGCTCCTTCTGCTCCTCCGATGCCGGATCCTGTGCTGATGCAGCTTGTAGATGATCTTGAACTTACAGTTCGTTCAGCTAACTGCCTCAAGGCGGAGAATATCATTCACATCGGTGATTTGGTACAGCGTACTGAGGTTGAGTTACTCAAGACTCCTAACCTAGGCAAGAAGTCCTTAACTGAAATTAAGGATGTATTAGCTCAGAGAGGATTATCTTTGGGTATGCGTGTGGCTAATTGGCCGCCTCCGGGACTGAGAGTACCAAACAATTAACTTAATAAGAAAGGAATTAGGAAATGCGTCATCGTTTAAGCGGCCGTCATTTTGGCCGTACTGCTTCACATCGTGCAGCATTGTACCGCAACCTCGCTAACGCTCTCCTTAGCTACGAAGTGATTAAAACCACTGTGCCTAAGGCTAAGGAATTACGTCGCTTTGTCGAGCCTTTGATCACCTTAGCAAAGGTTGATTCAGTTGCAAATCGTCGTTTAGCCTTTGCTCGTCTTCGTGACGAAGCTGTTGTTGCTAAGCTTTTCAATGTAATTGGTAAGCTTTCTGCTAACCGTCCGGGTGGTTATACTCGTATCATCAAGGCTGGTTTACGTCCTGGTGATAAGGCTCCTGTTGCCTACATCATGTTAACTGATCGTCCTGAAGTTAAGGATGAGAGTGTTAACACTGAAGCCTCAGCTTCTGAGAACGCTTAATAAGTAATGGGCGTGAGAACGCCCATTGTACTTGAAAGCTTGCCGACTGTATACAAAAACGAGGGTTAAACCTTGGATCAGATCATTGATTCTATCAAACCAAACATCAAGAGCGTTACCGAGCAATCACGCTTTGTTTATCGCGTAACTCTTGAGCCGTTTGAAAAGCATTATGCGCAAATTATAGGCACGGCTTTGCGTCGCATCATGTTATCCTCAATCCCAGGCTATGCAATTACCGCTTGTGAGATTGAAGGTGTTGTTCATGAATACAGTGCAGTTGAAGGTATTCAGGAAGACGTGCTGTTGATCCTGCTCAACCTTAAGGAAGTTGCGGTTGCAGTTGAAGGATTACTGCACGACGATCCGGTACTTGAGATTAAGAAGACCGGTATTGGTCCTGTAACTGCAGGTGATATTATTTGCCCGCACGGTGTTGAAATCCGCAATCCTGATCTGGTGTTGTGCCACATCACTTCTGAGGACGTTAAACTCAACATGCACCTGCATGTTTCCCGTGGTCGTGGTTATGTTCCGACTACTTCTCATCCTTATGTTGAAGGTAGTGAGGATCGTTTCATTGGCAGATTGTTGATTGATGCCATGTACTGCCCGGTTTTAAATGTAGCCGTTCATACTGCGCCTATTGCAGATGAAAAAGAGCAGTTAATTCTTGATATCGAAACTAACGGTACTATTGATCCAAAAGATGCGGTTGGCATTGCTTCCACCATTTTTGCAGATCAGCTGAACTCTTTTGTTGATATCCGTGGAGCGGTTGCCCCTCAGGAAGATGCAAACTTCAGACCGTTAATTGATCCTAAGCTTATCTGTCCAGTCGAAGATTTAGAGCTTACTGTACGCTCTGCTAATTGCTTAAAGACTGAAGGTATCAAGTATATCGGCGATCTCGTACAAAAGACTGAAGTCGAATTATTAAAGACCCCGAATTTAGGCAAGAAGTCCTTAACCGAAATTAAGGACGTATTGGCAGAGAGAGGTCTATCTTTAGGTATGCGTCTTGAAAATTGGCCGCCTGCTGATTTAGATGTATCCAAGTAAAAATGATTTTTTAAAAAAGGCTGCTATTATGCAGCCTTTTTTATATGATAAAAGCCCCTATATCAAGACATTTCCAAGATTATTTATTTTACAGGTATTTGCTGCGGTTATAAAAATTTTCTTTTTACCTGCGAATTTTTAAAGATTGTAAATTTAATCTGTCTATGTTTTTTTATAAAATGTCTGTATATAAAAAAGATCTTTTAAATACAATCTGTTAAAGTATAAGTAGCTTTAAATTAAACTCTTTATTTGGAATTAGTTTTTAGCTTATTCTAGTTCTTAATTATATTTATTTGGAGTTAAATTATGTTTTATCAGAAGGTTGATACTTCTCAGGCTTTTCGTATATTTACAGGAGGAAGTACCGTCACGGTTTCTTCTAAGTCTATATCTGGTGTAAGCGATATAATGACTGCAGCTTGGAATTGTCCTTTTGATGCAGATCAAATCTTGGTGGTTTTGGCTTCTACACATACGACAACTGAAAATATACTAAAAACTTCTAAATTTGTGGTTGCTATTCCTGAGGTCTCCCAAAAAGCTTTAATTTTAAAAGTCGGTTCTATTCATGGCAGAGATTGCGGGGACAAATTTGAAGCCACAGGCGTCCCTTATGAGGTTTCAGAAAAACTGCAGCTTAAAGTTATTCCTAATTGTCTGGCCTATTTTGAGTGTGAGCTTGCAGATCAGCAATTATTAGCTAACACAGGCATTTGTATGGGAAATGTAATAAATCTTTACGTAAGAGAAGGCTTATGGGATAACAAAGAGCACAATTTTGCTAAAGGCGCTAAATTAGCTTTACATCATGTTACTGAAGACAAATTCATAACTGGTGGAGAGGATGCATAAATGGGTGAAGACATTCAAGATAGAATTGTTGATTATGCTTTGGCTCTGTATAAGACAACGGCAGAGGAATCTTTAGCATATGATTCGCCAAATGAATTTCAGCGTTTATTGTATTTTGCTCAGAATGAAGAATATGAGCTGTGTTTTGAGATTGAAATTATAGGTGAAGGGGAAGAATCTATTGAGGAAGATTTTGGCTATCCTCTTTATAAAGTTAGTTTTATTTACAGCAAAAAAGATCGTCAGGATGATTATGACGATGTTGTAGTAGCTAATCTGTTTTTTTCTGAAGAGAGCATGAGTGAACAAAAAGGCAGAGTAGACTGGTTTCCAAATGGAGATTAAATAAAAGCATTCATTTTAGAAAATTATGCCTCTTTGAAGAGACATAATTTTGCATTACGGATAAATTGTGATTTTAGTGCCGACATCTACTAAAGAGATGAATTCATCGATATCCGGATTTAATAAGGCAATACAGCCATTTGTCCAATCGGTACGCTGAACGGTTTCCTGATATTCTCCTGATGAAGGCGGCTGGCCATGAATCATGATCATTCCTCCAGGACGCATTCCCATTTTGCGGGCGTTTTGAATGTCATCTTCATTTGGATAAGATATATGGAAAGCTCGGTAGTAGTTAGAGTGTTCCTTGATATAATCAAGCGTATAGGTTCCTTCGGGGGTACGTCGATCTCCTTCATATTGCTTCCGTCCTACAGGCCTATCTGAAAGAGCAATCCAATATTTTTTTACAACATGATTTTTATTCATCAATAACATTTGATGGTGAGATTTATGTACTATGACATGGTCAACAAGATTTTTTTTGTGGCTGAAAATCTCATCTGGGAAAATATCCAAATTGTATATTTTCCCAAGTTTTTGATAATCAAAATCTGCATCATAAACGATATCCTCACTTACAGCTTGAGAGAGAATATCTGTAGGCAGGTTACGCCATGTAGCATAAGCGTTGCTTGCAAAACTTAATATAGTAACAAAAATGCTGTAAACTAAGAATTTCAATTGCTGCTCCTGAATAAAATGGCAGTTTGCTGATTTTTTGTTCCCGCATAAATTATACATTATAGCTTATAGCCAAGACTTAGGTGAGAATTTTCCATGCAAGATAATGAAGAACATAAGCGTATTTTAAGCTTAGACGGCGTAGAACAATTACCGCTATCGCAGTTTGCTGAAGATGCTTATTTAAATTATTCCATGAATGTAATTCGTGATCGAGCTTTGCCGTCGGTCACCGATGGCATGAAGCCTGTGCAAAGACGCATTGTGTTTGCCATGGCTAAATTAGGCATCAATCCTAAGGCTAAACATACAAAATCAGCCCGTACAGTAGGTGAGGTTTTAGGTAAATATCATCCGCACGGCGATTCTGCCTGTTATGAGGCTATGGTCTTGATGGCTCAGGATTTTAGCTATCGTTACCCTTTAATTGATGGGCAAGGAAATTGGGGCGATGCTGAGGAACCTAAGTCTTTTGCCGCTATGCGTTATACCGAATCGCGTTTAGCTCCTTATTCTAATGTTTTGCTTGAGGATTTAAATCAAGGATGTGTGGAATGGGTTCCTAATTTTGACGGCACTGTTGATGAGCCTAAGGCTTTGCCGGCACGCCTGCCCAATATTCTCTTAAATGGCACTACAGGTATTGCTGTAGGCATGGCTACTGATATTCCTCCGCATAATTTAAATGAAGTTGCAGCGGCCTGCATTTATCTTTTAGACAATCCGGATGCCAGTATTGCCGAGCTTATGGCAATGGTTAAAGGGCCTGATTATCCTAATGGCTGCCAGATTACTACTTCTCATGACGAACTTTTGCGCATGTATGAAAGCGGCAAAGGCATTATAAGGCAAAGAGCCGTATATGAGGTAGAAAAAGAAGGGATTGTGATTAAAGCATTACCTTATCAGGTATCCGGAGGATTAGTTGAAAAGCAGATAGCAGATCTTTTAGCTAAGAAAAAGCTTGTACAGATAAGTGATATTGTAAATGCTTCAGATCATGAGAATCCATGCCGGCTTATTATTGTTCCGCGCTCAAAGCGAGTAGATGCTCATGAGCTTATGGAACAGCTATTTGCTTTAACTTCTCTTGAAAATACTTATAGGGTCAATCTGAACATTTTGGGTTTAGATGGTAAGCCGGCAGTAAAAGATTTAAAGACTATTTTAAATGAATGGCTAAGTTTTAGATTAAAGACTGTAACGGCTAAATTGCAGTATCGTTTAAATGCTGTTAATGCACGCCTGCATCTTTTAGAAGGCTTGCTTGAGGTATTTTTAAATCTCGATGAAGTTATAGAGATCATTCGTCATAATGATGACCCTAAAGCTGAATTGATGAGCCGTTTTAATTTGACGGAAGTTCAGGCTGAATATATTTTAGAAACCAAATTAAGGCAGTTAGCTCGCTTAGAAGAAATCAAGCTTAAAGCAGAAATGGATAAGCTTTTATCTGAGAAGGAAAAGCTGGCAGCTTTATTAGGTTCAGAAAAAAAATTAAAAGGCTATATTAAGCGTGAGCTTAAAGAGGATATGAAGCTTTATGGCGATGAACGGCGGTGTGAGCTAATTGCTCATGAAGCTGCGCAGGCTTTAAGCGAGGATGAGCTATTGCCGGCTACAGCTACGACAGTAATCTTATCTAAAATGGGGTGGGTTAGAGCAGCAGCAAGTGCAGATATTGATGCTATGAGCTTAACCTATCGTTTAGGTGACGGCTTTTTATCTAAAGCTTCGGGCAAGAGCAATGAGGCAGCTTCATTTATATCTAATAAAGGACGTCTTTATTCAGTAGATATTCGCGATTTGCCTTCAGCGCGCAGTCAGGGCGAACCTTTATCTGCAAAGGTAAAATTCGCTGCAGGAGAAGTCCCTGTACATGTTTTAATTGCTAATAGTAACGATAAATATTTGCTGTCAACTAATAAGGGCTATGGTTTTATTTGCAACGGCAAGGATTTGCAGACCCGTAATCGCGGCGGCAAAGCTTTAATTTCCTTAGACAGCGATGCTGAAATCTTTTCTCCGCTTAAGCTGAGCTCTTATGAGAGCGATTTTGTCGTGGTTGCAAGTAAGGCTGGACGTTTATTGATATATAAGGTCAGTGAATTGCCCATTTTGAGTTCAGGACGAGGCAATAAACTTATTAACATAAATAGTTCTAAGCTTGCCGTAGGCGCAGATGGCATTGCCGCTATTGCCGTAGTTCCGGAAAATGGCTTTTTGATTATCCATTGCGGTAAACGAGTGTTGAATTTGAGCGCAGCAGAGCTTGCAGATAGGGTAAGTTCTCGCAGCCGTAGCGGAGATATGCTGCCGCGAGGCTTTCAAAAGGTAGATTATTTAGAGACGGTTGCTAAAGAACCGTCTCCAGTTGATTTTGAATTAACTTAGAAGGTTAGCCAGTAAATACCGAATATTCCTAAAAAGAGGCGATTTAGGGCAAAGATGGCAATCAATACTACCATAAGCGATATATCGATCATGCCGATAGGAGGTATGATTTTTTGTACTGGTCTGGTAATGATAGCGGTTATTTGCCCTATATAAAAACTAAAGCCGCGTGTGCTCGGTAGCCATGAACATAAAGCTTGAATTAAGAGTAAGCCTATAATTAAATAGCCAAAGGTTTTTATATACATTACTATTGTAAAGATTATGGCTTCGCGAATAGGCAGTCTGTAGATAAGAAAAAGCGCTATCCACACAAACATAGTGAAAAAGAGTGCGCAAATAAAACCTCCTAGATGCAGAGGTCCTAATTGCAGTCCTCTTTTAGGGAGCAGTTTTAATGCCGGCTCTGTAAGTTTGATTACAGCTTGAGTTATAGGATGATAATAGTCAGCATCTGAGGATTGCAGCAATGAGCGCAATTGAAAAACCATGATAATGGCTTGAACGGCTAAAAATAATAAATACACAATAGTTACCTTTTAATAGAGTTTTTCAAATTCGTAGGTCCTATCGAGACTTGCTTTGATGGTAGCAGTCATCATTTCTTCGAATTTCCCCTGAGTCATCATTTGCAGGCCTGCATAGGTAGTGCCTCCTTTTGAGGTGACAGCTTCGCGAAGGCTTTGTAAGGAAATTTCAGGGTTGTTTTTAGACATATTAGCAGAACCTAATAAAGTTAGCTCTACCATTTCTCTTACAGAGTCAGCATCTAGTCCATAGCGGCACCCTTCAGCGCATAAAGCCTCCATGAAGCGATATACAAAGGCTGGACCACAGCCGCAGATGGCTCCAATTACATTTAAATTTTGCTCATCTCCCTCAAAACATTTTCCTAAATTTGCTAATAGCTCACGGCATAATTGACGCTCCTGGTCATCAACATTATTTCCATAGCAAACGGCAATTACACCCAGCCCTATTTTAGCTGGGGTATTTGGCATGATTCTGATAATTTTTTCTGAATTTAAATATTTTTCAATTGAGCTTAATTTAAATCCTGCAGCCATAGAAATTACTAGCTTATTGCTAAAGTCTATTTTGGCGTTACGCAATTGAGTCAGAACTGAGGTTAGGATTTGCGGTTTTACGCCAAGAAAAATTACATCGGCATTAGCAGCAGCTTCGATATTATCTGTAGTGATGGCAGCTTTCGCTTCTTTAAAATGGTTCAATTTTTCAAGGTGAGGGCCAGATACGGTAATTTTGGCGGTACTGTAGCTTTTAGCAATGCCATCAAAAATACAGGTAGCCATATTGCCGCCGCCAATAAAGGCTATATGTTTATTTGCTACCGCAGCTTTACTGTAGCTGCGCTCGCCAAAAATAGCTGTACCGATTCTAAGTTCAGTGCTGCCATTTGCCAAAGCTTGTTCAAGATCATGAGTCATGCCCATAGATAGAACCTCGATATTAGGATCTTTTGCTTGATATTCAGAATATATTTTATGAAGAGCTTTAAATTCTTCAGAGATTTTCTGTACATCTGCGGTCTCTGAAGCTATGCCCATAAAGCCTTTTAAACACAAATTAGGCAATTTTTTACAAGCTTCCACTAGGTCTTCAATTTTATCAAAGGCACATCCTGATTTTTGACTCTCACCGCTTAGGTTAACTTCAATTAGAATTTCTAAGGGCTTGTAAGATGCCGGACGCTGCTCGCTTAAGCGCTTTAAGATAATTTCCCTATCTACGCTTTCTACAATGTCAAAATTAGCTGCGATAAGCTTAGTTTTATTTTTTTGAATGGGGCCTATGAAATGCCATTTAATATCGGTAAAGCCTTGGACCTTAAGCTGCTGGATTTTATCCACTGCCTCATTAACATAAGACTCGCCAAAATTACGCTCCCCTTCTTTATAGGCAGCGATGATCATCTCCTGAGGCTTAGTCTTACTTACGCAAAGAAGCTTGATATCTTGAGGCTTGCGATTATATTTTGTAGCTAATTCTTCAATATTGGAGTGAATTTTATATAAATTATCTTTGATGTTGTTCATTTGGACTCTCAAAAAAACGTATTATGCTTTATTATATAGGGCTGTTATTTCAGTCTTCTAGACTATTTTGATGCAAGTTAAGGTAATGTCAAATGTTTGTAATTGATCCTAAAAAATGTAACCAATGTGGTGAATGCCAGGATATTTGTCCGTGTGGAGCTATTGTTGAACAAGAGGACGGCTCTTTCGTGATTGACAAAGATCTCTGTGCAGAATGTGCGGTTTGTCAAGATGTATGCGCCTTTGAAGCTATTTCAGAAATAGATTTTGCCGCAGTTTAATGCGGCAAAGTCAATTATTCTGCAGATTTTTGTATACTCCGCTTAAATTCTTGAGCAAGATTGCTTTTATCGAGATTTTTTATATTAACTTCCAGCATATTGAAAGGGATCTCGATATTATTTTCTGCAAAGATTCGCAAAGTTTCGCTACATAAGTAATCGTTAGTGGCTTTGCGTTTGCCAATTTCACTTACGAAGACCTCACAGAGGATATTTACGCTGCTTTCTGCTAAAGATTGTATATAGACAACAGGCTGATTAGACTTAGAAATGTAAGAACAGCGAGATATTATCTGTCTTAATAAGTTCTTAGCCTTTTCAACGTCTGAGCCATAGGCAACGCCTACGGTAAATTCAAGTTTTGTCACCGTATTGCTCAAAGACCAGTTTGTCAGAGCAGAAGTAATAAATTGACGATTTGGAATCATTACCTCTTTATTTTCAAAAGAAATAATAGTAGTTGAGCGCATGCGTATTTTATTTACGGTTCCCGATAAGCCAGAAAGCGTGATGATATCTCCAACACGGATTTGGCGTTCAAATAAAATAATCAGGCCTGATACAAAGTTTGAGAATATCTCCTGTAATCCAAAGCCTAAGCCTACAGATAATGCCGCAACTAGCCATTGGAGATTTTCCCATTTAATGCCTAAGGAGCCGGCGGCAAAGATAATACCTAAAGCGGTAATGCCATATGAGGAAACAATCTTTATAGTATAGGCGGTACCCTTGCTCATATTATCTGAGCGCAAGAGCATGACTCTTTCTAGCAGGGTAGGAAGGTTGCGATTTAGAATACTTGCTATTGCAAGAATAAGGATTGCCAGCAGTACGTCTGCAACTGTAAGCACATTGGTAATAACTTTCTGTCCGCCTATAATTTGCTCATTTGATATGATATTTATAGTCTTAAGGTAGCCCAGAACTCCGGCTAAATCATTCCAAAGCGTATAAATACAAGCGGCTATAAAAGCAAGCAGTACAATATTAACAAGTTTAAATGCCTTAGCTCCTATGAACTCAAAGCGAATGCCATGCTTATTATGGTTTTTCTCTTTTTTGAGCTTGAGATCGGCAAACTTCTGCAAACGCTGTTTGAGTAAATTGTTTTCAGCAGTATGCATCATGCGGCGAATAGTATTTTTTAATAACCAATATAAAAGTACAAAGTAGAATGTATAGGCTAAGCGATTGATGAGCTTTACCGTAGTGTAGTAATAGCCCGATAGCATCATAATCAAGATTATTATAGGGGTGCATATGCAAAGGCCGGCAAAGATCCACATTGCAGGCGATAGGCTTTCATACGACAGCTTGTTTTTTAGCCACTTGGCAGAAAGTATAGCCAGAGCAAAAGATGAGATTACTACAATCAGGTAGCCTAGAATATCGTAATAGATATTAGCAGCATCAATTTCGGCAATATTAGCAATAATCAAGACAGGAATGGCAGCAAACCATATTTTGCTCATAATTGCGCGCTTTTGCTCAAGTTCGGCAGGCGGAATGCTGAAGTGGCGCTGAGCTAAAGAATTTGGCTTTAAAATTTCTAAGCAGAATACAAATACTGCAATATGCAGCGACAGCATGAATATAACTTTTTCCTGAGAACTGCTGTCAGATAACAGTAATATTATGAATATTGCACCTATAACGATACGCCAGATCATCTTAGGCAATTGACTTAAAATTGAAACTAAAATAGCTAGGGGCGTTACCCATATCTTGTCATTCTGATGGTCAAGGCGCATAGCTAAACGGTTTTCAACCCGATTTAGATATTTGCGCAGATAAATAATCAAAAAAGCCAGAAGCCATAAAGGAGATACATTTAAAATGGTGTTTAGAGTATTTTCTAAAAATTCATCAGAATGAAGTTTTTGTCCTATTGCTACAATTTCATTGGTAAGGAAGGGGATAATAGTAAATAAAAATTCCAGGCTGATAGGCTGATTGCTGCGGATCCAGAACAGCTTTTCTGTAATATCGTTTTTGACCTGGGCGCGGAGCTTATTTAATTCTGTATAATCTATTTTTAAAGCAATAGAGGTATTAAGCTCATTTGCCAGTTCCTGATACAGAGTGTTATAAAGATTTTGCCGCTGTTTTAAAATAGCTTCGACTTTAGATCTGTTTTCAGCTAAAGAAGGCGTCAGATTTATGACATCGTCAGTAGCTTTGTTTATGTCAAAAAGATTGTCGCGAAGCTCTTTTAAATCATATAGCCAGATATTAAGATCGGGAATTTTTTCGTCTAAGTTATAGCTTAATTTTATCTCTGGTATGACGCTTTGCTGTTTATTTAAGAGTCTAGATAAAACTAAGCTGCGGTTGAGATCCTGTAACTGGGCACTTAAGCTTTTTTGAATTTGCTGGATCTGCCCGAGAGCGCTGCTAACCTCATGAGCATTCTTATTTAAGATGCTATTGCGTTGTCTTGCCTCATTTAAATATTTTAATATGTTCTGATTAGTCTCCGAAAGTTTTGATAATCCAGGATCGTTCGTTGCAGCATGCTTAGAATCCGTTTCGCTGTTATCATTTTTTGCAGTAGCTAAAAGCTCAGTCTGGCGATTCTGCAGGGCTGAGACGTAATCCTGATAATATTTGAGCTTGGTATTTAAAATCTTGCTCTTATAATCAGCTAAATTTTGTAAAGTAGAGAGCGATTGGAACTGTTCTTGAAACAGCTCATTTTCTTTATTTAATACTAAAATATTCAGAGCCTTAAGCCGTACATCAAAATTGTTTGTATCAGAAGCATTATTTATGGCTTCCATAGAGTCTTTAATAGAGGACTTATTATTAGTTAAGGTGCTTTGTACTCGTTCAGGCAATGTTTGAAGCGAGCTTAATTCGGCAGATATTTCAGTTAATGAAGCTTGTAAGCTTTTGGTTTTATCCTTTAGATCTGAAAGGGTCTTTTCGATATCTTCTATACTGAGCGCGCTTATATCTGGGATCTTAGAGAATTTCTTTTCGGTATCATTATATTCTATAGCCTGCTGCCTGAGATTCTGAGAAGCATTTGCAAGCGTACTTTTTAATTCTTTTTGGTCATTTATAAGTTCTTTAAGCTTATTAAGCTGTTCTAAAGCTTGCTTTAGAGATGCCAGCTTTGCTTTGCGGGTTTCCTCGGCTAAATTGCTATCTGCCGCAACAGAGCTTATCTGCGAGTTTATTTCAGCTTCAGTAGGAATGCTGATGTTTCCTGAAGCTGTAGACAGACTTTCTGCTAGTACATATGGGCTTAGAATTAATAAGAAAATGAATAAATATTTTTTCATTAGTTTGAGCATATGAATCTCTATTGTCTATTAAATACATTGAGACTTATTATAGGCTAAAAGGCAGCATAAGTGGATTTTTGAAGTAATCATGCGCTTAATGCTCAATATGAGATTGAATAAGATTTTTTATTTAAAGAGCATGTCTGCAATCTTATTACTCAGTAAAATCTTTATGATGGGCTTTGACACTGCTATAATTTTGCAAAATTTTTTGAACTTTTTTTTATTACGCCAGTCAAAGAATCATAGAAAGGTGAAAATAGCTTATGAATCCGCCGCTCGAGACAGTAAATGCATCATCATCTGATGCCGCAATCGTCAGACGGGTTCAGCAAGGCGATATCAATGCATATAACCTTTTGGTATTGCGTTATCAGCATAAAGTTGTACAAGTTGCCTTAAAATTTGTAAACAATCAGGCTGATGCTTGCGATATAGCTCAGGAAGCTTTTATTAAAGCTTATCGAGCTATTGGCAGTTTTCGCGGAGAGAGTGGTTTTTATACTTGGCTGTATCGCATTGTAATAAATACAGCTAGAACTTTTTTAGAATCCAGCTCAAAACAGCGAAATCATGTCGATGTTGATGCCGATGACATACATGCTCAGGATCATCAAGGCGTACTTGCAAGCGTAGATTCACCGGACAGAATAATTGAGTCTCAGGAGCTGCAAAAAACAATTATGCAGGCTTTATCGCAATTGCCTTATGAGCTGCGGCAAGCCATAACCCTTCGGGAAGTCGAAGGCCTAGCATATGAAGATATCGCAGAATTGACGGGAGTCCCTATCGGCACTGTAAGATCGAGAATTTTTAGGGCACGTCAATTTATTGAAGATAAAATGCATACTCTTGAAAGATAAAACAAAAAAGGGAGTCTTTCATGACAAGAAGTAAACCTGATTGGCAAAATGAGGAATTATCCGCTCTTTTTGATGGAGAGGATCTTCCTGCTGAAAAATTGTCATTTAAAGAAGATGATGTCAAGCATTTACAAGCTTGGTCTCTTATCGGTGCTACCATGCGTCATGAGCTTGGAAACGAGGTAAATTTATCTTTAGCAGATAATATTGCGGCAGCTATTGCTAAGGAAAATGGTCCGGTAAGCGATCAGACTGAGATTAAGACTCCTCGTTATAATATTTGGAAAGCTTTCCATAAGTTTGGCTTTATTATTTCACAGACAGCCATTGCCGCCTCTATAGCTATGGTAACCGTTATTGGCTATCAGACTTATAATGCTGTAGATAATCTTAGTCAGGATAATGCTCCTGTGGCAGCATTAGGACCGATCAGCAATGTTAATTTAGCTAGCTATCAAAGTGTTCCTAATAATAATGTCATTCGTTTAGGCGATGGTGCTTATAATGGCAATTTGAATGCTGCACGGCAGGCAGAAATTCGTAATTCACAAAATAAAGAGATGGAACTTATAAACGATTATATCCGTCTTTATGTATTAACTCCTTCAGCTCAATAATGTTTAAATTTATAAATAAAATCGCAATCCTTGTAATAGGGATTGCGTTTTTTTGTCTACAATCTGTACAGGCTTCTGAAAATTTAAATGATCAGTGTTATTTAAGTTTCAAGGAGCTGCAAAAAAGCTATACTCAAAGTAATGCGGACTTTACCATTGTCAGTGGTGATGGCAATAATATGATTCCGTATGCCTTAAGCCACCGCTTTCATAATGAGCGTAATTATTCGCTGTGGAAGTCTTTAAATGGCGAGGTCAGCGGATATTTCCTGCGCAATGGCTATGGGTTTAATTTTAATCAAGATCGTAATTCAGCAAGCCCCTTGTCATGGCATCAAACTAATATTTGGGACCGGCTTTTTGATGATAAGCTGCAATTGAATGATTACAATTGCATGATAGCCGGCAGAACTCGATTATCTGGACATAAGGTGATAATTTTAAGGCTGGCGCCAGAAGATGATCTTCGTTATAGCTTTATCATTGCAAAAGACGAAGACAATGCGCTGCCGGTGGAGCTTAACATTATAAATCCCAGCGGAGCTTTAGCGCTGAAGCTTACAGCTACGGTAATGAATTTTAGCTCTGAAGATAACTTTGCCTATAATGACGAACTTTTTGATCATTTTGAGCTAGTTAAGAAATCGCAAAGTACTGTATCGGCAGAAAATTGGCCAGTTTTAAATATTCCAAAACAGTTTTCGCTGTTAGAATCAGGCATCGTTGCTATAGGCGACAATGAAGTTCCTTTTTTACGCTATGGAGACGGAATAACAGATTTTAGGGTTTATCGTCATAAACCTCAAAGCTTATATATTCCGTCAGCTGTAAATGGCACATTGACAGTTTTGCGGCGTTCAGATATTAAGTATGAGTATGCTGTTGTAGGAGAGATCCCTTTACAGTTAAGCGAGTATGTTTTAAAACGTTTATCACCGCATAATTAACACATTTCCAAATAATAGGTGTTACTGTTAAAATAAGCGTTCATATCATAAGGTTAAGATAAAAGCCTAGAGAGGCTTTAGCAACCACGTCTTTAAGATTGCATCATCCCCATAGGAAAGATTTTATGGCAGAAGTTTACGACCGTTCTAAGGTTAGAAATTTTTCGGTTATAGCACATATTGATCACGGCAAATCAACTCTATCAGATCGCTTTATTCAATTATGCGGCGGTCTTAGCGATCGCGAAATGAAGGCTCAGGTTCTCGATAATATGGATATCGAGCGTGAAAGAGGCATAACAATTAAAGCTCAAGCTGTAACCTTGCATTATAAATCACGCGATGGCAATACTTATGAGTTAAACTTTATTGATACTCCAGGACACGTTGATTTTTCTTACGAGGTTTCACGCTCTTTATTTGCTTGCGAGGGAGCATTGCTTGTAGTTGATGCCTCTCAAGGCGTGGAAGCTCAGACATTAGCTAATTGTTATCAGGCAATTGATCTCAATTTAGAGGTAATTCCTGTTTTAAATAAGATTGACCTGCCTTCGGCCGATCCTGATCGGGTTATTGATGAGATTGAGGATCTTATCGGCATTGAGGCTCATGATGCTTGTACATGCTCTGCTAAAACAGGTAAGGGCGTTGATGATGTTTTAGAACGTATTGTGCAAAGTATCCCTGCTCCTCAAGGTGATCCTGAAGCGCCGCTGCAGGCCTTGATTATTGATTCTTATTTTGATGATTATTTAGGCGTAGTTGCTTTAGTACGCGTTAAAAATGGAACCCTGCGCAAGGGTGATCGTATTAGGGTAATGTCTCAGAATAATGCCTGGGCTGTAGAAAGTTTAGGCATTTCAACTCCAAAGCGAGTTCCTGTTGATATTTTAAATTGCGGCGAAGTAGGCTGGGTAGTATGCGATATCAAATCCGTACATGCAGCTCCTGTAGGCGATACTATTACTCATGTGCGTACTCCCTGCGAAAAGCCTTTAGAAGGTTTTAAAAAGGTAAAGCCTCAGGTTTATGCAGGAATGTTCCCGGTTGATACAGAGGATTATGATGCTTTCAGAGAGGCCTTAGATAAATTATCATTAAACGATGCATCATTATTTTTTGAACCAGAAAATTCTAAAGCACTAGGATTTGGTTTTCGCTGCGGCTTTTTAGGAATGCTCCATATGGAGATCATTCAGGAGCGCCTGGAACGAGAATATAATTTAAATTTAATTACTACAGCTCCTACAGTAATTTATGAAATCTTGTTAACCTCAGGCGAGATTATGCATATTGATTCGCCTGCAAGCCTGCCGCCTATTAGCAATATAGCAGAGATACGTGAACCTATAGCTGAGTGCCGCATGCTGATGCCTTCAGAATATGTTGGTGCAATTATTAAGCTTTGTCAGGAAAAGCGAGGCATTCAGACTGGCTTAGTTTATCATGGTGATCAAGTGGCGCTTACCTACGAGGTGCCGATGTCTGAGGTGGTTTTAGATTTCTTTGATCGCTTAAAATCTGCTTCTCGAGGCTATGCTTCTCTTGATTATAGTTTCAAGCGATTTAACTGTGATGATCTAGTACGCATGGATATTTTGATCGCAGGAGAAAGAGTGGATGCTTTGGCAATTATTCTGCATCGGTCAGTTGCTCAGTCGCGTGGCCGAGCTGTAGTGGAGCAGATGAAAGAAGTAATCCCGCGTCAGATGTTTGATATAGCTATTCAGGCAGCTATCGGCTCACAGATTATTGCCCGAGTTACGGTTAAAGCCTTGCGAAAGGATGTTTTAGCTAAATGTTATGGCGGTGATATTACTCGTAAGCGTAAACTTTTAGAAAAACAGAAAGCTGGCAAAAAACGAATGAAGCAGTTGGGTAAGGTTGAAGTCCCTCAAGATGCCTTCTTAGCGATTTTAAAGGTTGGTAAAGAAAAATAACCTTTATTTTAGGCAGGATTATTTAGAAAAAAATGGCAGAATTGCAATATGCAATTCTGTCAGG
The DNA here is from genome assembly GCA_905201175.1 of uncultured Succinatimonas sp. Classification (GTDB taxonomy): domain Bacteria; phylum Pseudomonadota; class Gammaproteobacteria; order Enterobacterales; family Succinivibrionaceae; genus Succinivibrio. The sequence continues at coordinate 15,427 of CAJKNC010000002.1, read as the reverse complement.
AGAGTATATGAATACTTTTGCATTGTTATTACTCATAGCTACCTTACTTTCAGGCGGAGCCTGGCTTTATGATTTTTTGCATGGCAGGAAGCAGCGCAAGCAAAATTTGGAGGCATTATTAGCTGTAAATCCCAAAGCCTCGCGTAAAGAAAGACGTAAAATTATGGAGCCGTCGGGCATTATCGGACAGACTGGTTCTTTATTTTTTATTATTTTATTGGTTTTTGTGTGCCGCTCCTTTGTGGTCGAGCCTTACCGTATTCCTTCAGGATCAATGCTGCCTACATTATATGTGGGAGATTTTATTGCGGTAACCAAATGGAATTATGGAATAAGAGAGCCTTTAACTAATAAAATCATTATAGATACCGGGGCACCTGAGCGCGGGGATGTTATCGTATTTAAGTATCCAGAAGATCCCAGCGTTGATTATATTAAGCGAGTGATAGGATTACCTGGAGATATTGTTATTTATAAAGAAAAGCAGCTTTTTATTTTGAAGAAGGATGCTCCTGCAGGAAGCCTGCCGCAATTAGTTCAGCGTGAGCTTAGCGGCGAATATATAGAAAAGGTTGCTGGTTTTGATGAAAAATATGATGTTTATAAAGAACATTTAGATGATATTGAACATCAGATTTTAATTAACGCAAATACTAGCGATTTTTCTCAGTATTTTTATCGTCAGAAGGGAGTTCCGGTTGGAGCCTGGAGAGTTCCAGAAAATAGTTATTTTGTAATGGGAGATAATCGCGATAATAGTCGTGATAGCCGCTTCTGGGGATTTGTTCCTATGGAAAATATCGTTGGCAAAACTGTAGGAATTTGGCTGTCCTTAGAGTTTAACCGAGATAAGAATGATTTATTGCCATCTTTTATTCCCTCGGCAGTTCGCTTTGAGCGTATTGGATCTATGAGGTAAGCATGTCAGAACATACTCTATTGGAATTACAAAATTTGGAATTGCGTTTAGGTTATGCCTTTGAAAATTTAGGGCTTTTGACTCAGGCTTTGACCCATAGAAGTTATGGTGCATTACATAATGAACGCTTGGAATATTTAGGGGATTCCATTTTGGGAATGATCATTGCCAAAGAGCTTTACGATGACTTTCCAGCTTGTCCTGAGGGCGACCTTACAAGAATGCGTTCAAGTTTGGTGCGTGAAACTACCTTAGCTGAATTAGCTAGGGAGTTTGGTATAGGCGATGTTTTGCGGCTTGGTCCAGGAGAGGTAAAGAATGGCGGGTCTCGTCGCGAATCTTTAATTGCAGATGCTGTAGAATCTATAATTGGAGCGATGTTTATTGATTCTAAAGAGGATTTTCCTCGCGTTCGGCAGGTTGTTTTAAATTGGTTTGCATCTAGACTTAAGGTAATAAAGCCTGATGTTAATCAAAAGGATCATAAATCAGCTTTACAGGAGTTGCTGCAGTCACAGCATCGTGCTTTACCGGTATATCGTATTGAGAGAATTTTAGGGCCTGAAAATAAACAGATCTTTGAGATTTCTGTCACTGTAGAAGGCGTCCCTGTTTTTAAAGGTCAGGGATCTTCAAGAAGAAAGGCTGAACAGGAAGCTGCAGGTCAAGTTTTAGACTATCTGCATTCACAGGAGAAGATTTAATGCAACATTTTGGTTTTGTGGCAATTATCGGGCGTCCTAATGTCGGTAAATCTACTTTAATGAACCATCTGCTAGGGCAGAAAATTAGCATTACCTCAAGAAAGCCGCAGACTACTCGTAATCGTATTTTGGGCATTGACACAGTTGGGGAATATCAGACTGTTTTTGTTGATACGCCAGGACTTCATCGTGAGGAAAAACGTGCTATCAATCAGCTTATGAATCGGGCTGCTCAAAGTTCCTTAGGGGACGTTGAATTAGTTTTATTCGTGGTTGATTCAGAACGTTTTAATGATGATGATGAAATGGCATTAAATCGTGTGCGGCAATCAGGTATCCCTACAGTTTTAGTTATAAATAAAGTTGATAAGATTGATGATAAAGAAAAGCTTTTGCCCTTAATTGAAAAGCTTTCGTCTATGATGCCGTTTAAGGAGATTGTTCCTGTTTCTGCATTGCGTGGCAATAATCTTGAAAGCCTGCGTAAAATTATTCATGATAGCTTGCCTGAGGGCGAGCATTTATTTCCAGATGACGCAATTACCGATAGATCTTCACGTTTCTTAGCTGCAGAAATTATCAGAGAAAAACTTATGCGGCAGATGGGTGATGAACTGCCTTATAGTGCCACTGTAGAAATAGAGCAATTTGTTGAAGAAGAAAAATTATTGCGCATCAGTGCAGCTATCTTAGTTGAACGCACTGGTCAAAAGAAAATGGTTATAGGAGCTGCAGGACAGCGTATCCGTAAAATTGGTACAGAAGCTAGATTAGATATGGAAAAACTGTTTGAGCAGAAAATATTTCTTAAGCTTTATGTTAAGGTTAAAGCAGGATGGGCTGATGATGCTCGTGCTTTGAAGAGTTTGGGGTATGCCGATTTTGAGGAGCTCTGAGGGGCGATTTTTAAATAAGGCACCTTGTTTTATTATTCATAAACGCCCGTATAAAGAACATGACTTTCTCTTAGAATTGTTTACTTTAGAATATGGGCGTATAAGCGCGGTATGTCATCAGGGAAAGAAAAGCTCTTTTCGTCAGGGAGCATTATTGCAAAGTTTCGTGCCCTTATATTTGACTCTATTTAAAGGCCGCAGCGAGTTATATAATGTAAGTGAGGTAAAAAGAGCAGGATGTTCTTTTAAGCTAGGCTTGCCGAAGCTTTTTTGTGCTCAGTATTTAAATGAACTGATATATCGCTTATGCCACGAAGAAGAGAGCGATCCACAACTTTTTGCGGCTTATCTTAAAACCTTATCTATATTAGAACAAGATATAGATCCTCGTCTTCATTTGCGCAGATTTGAAACTGTACTTTTAAATACATTAGGTTATGCTCTTTCTTTTGAAGATAATCAGGGCAGGCCTTTTTCTAAGGAAAATTTTTATACTTTTGATCCCCACGCCGGTTTCAGACTTTGCCAAGATCCGTCTTTAGCGAGCTATAAGGGTGAGACTTTAGCAGATATCGCTCAGGGGAAGCTTAGTTCAGGTGAATCATTAGCTGTATTAAAGCGAATTCACTCGCAGATTTTGCAGATGCTTATGAATTACAGACCGCTGCAAAGTCATAAATTATATTCTCAATATTTATCAATGCAGGAAATTTAAATGGTAAGTTTTTATACTCCTCCGCCTAAACAGACAAAAACAGTAAAGGCTTTTGAGCTTACAGCTCATAGTTTAGATCTTTTAGGGCGAGGCGTAGCGTCAGTTGATGGTGTTACCTATTTTTGTGAGGGGCTATTACCAACTGAAAGAGCCCGAGTAATTCCTACAAGTATTAAAGGCAAGGTGGGGATTGCCAAAATTACAAAACTTTTAGTGACTAGCGATAAAAGGCAAAAGCCAGATTGCGAGCTGCTGCAAAAATGCGGAGGTTGTCCTTTAGCCCATATTGATAAAGATCTTGCATTAGAAGGAAAAATTGCTGGTTTACAGCGGCTTTTTTATAAGAGTTTAGGCGTAAAGCTTGCTGCTCCCGATTTAATTGTTCGTTCTAAAGCTACAGGCTATCGCCGGGCCTGCCGCTTAAGTGCCAGAGCTGATCATGGCAAGCTTTCTTTAGGTTTTCGTGAAGAAAAATCACATGCTTTAGTTAGAGTTGACCATTGCCAAGTTCTTACCGAGCGTATTAACGCTGTTTTATCTAAGTTATGTATTTTATTAGATTCGCTCTCCTGTAAGCACAAATTAGGCCACGTTGAATTTTTAGATAGCGACGGGGCTTTAGGTGTTTTATTGCGTTTAACTCAGGTATTGCCGGTTCAGGATGAGCAGGCTTTAATTGATTTTGCTCAAAAATATGAGCTGGTACTGTCTGTAAGTGAACCTTTTAAGCCCAAAATTTCCTTGAAAAAAGATGAGGTTGTAATTAAGGAGCGCCTATTATCTGGCAGAGATGAAGATTTATTTGTATTATCCCAGGGTATAAAAATATTCTGCAGTACCTCTTCATTCGTGCAAATCAATAAAGAGGTTAATAGCAGTTTAGGCGCTTTCATCTTAGACGTATTAAAGCCTAGTCCGCAAAAGCGCATCTTAGATCTTTTTTGCGGCTTAGGTAATTTTACCTTGCCGATAGCAAAACAAGGCGCTACTGTTTATGGGGTTGATATTGTGCGTGACATGATAGCAAGAGCAAATGCTAATGCTAAAGCGCAAGGTTTTGCAACTGCTCATTTTGTTGCGGCAAATCTTGATGAGAGTTTTGAAGCTCAGACTTTTGCTCAGGGAACTTATGATGCGGCTGTTTTAGACCCAGGACGCCAAGGAGCTCCTAGAGCGATTAAGTTTTTGATAAATAAAAAAGTGCCCCTAATTGTAATGATTTCGTGCAATCCTCAAGCAAGTGCTCGAGATTGTATTGAGTTAGTTAATAATGGCTATAAAATAACCTCATGGGGTGTAATGGATATGTTCCCAAGAACCAAGCATATTGAGAGCATATTAGTATTTTCAAGAAGCTAAAATCCAATTGAAGGAGTCTTTAGATGGTTGCCATACGACAAACTCATGAAGCTTCATTTGATTTTGCCAAATGGAGTGAAGAGCTGCCTTTACCTGCAGATCATAAAGGGGAGTTGTTAGATGCTCATGCTTTTGTTGTCGATCATATAGTCCAGAAAGATAAAAAAGATCCTCATGAGCATATTAATGCTGTTACAGACTCTTTTACTCGCATGTCTACAGAGATTGTCGCAATCTTGCTGACTTTAAATATGGATCTGCCCTCATTATTAGTGGCTATTTTATATCCAGCTTATGAAAATGGTTATATTACGTCTGAGGATGTTGAAAAAAAATACGGTCCAAAAATTACTAAGCTGCTTTTAAATGTCAAGGATATGGAGGCCATCCGTTCTTTGCAGACTTTAACCTCGGATAATGCTACAGAAGAGCAGGTCGATAGAGTTCGCCGAATGCTATTGGCTATGGTAGAGGATGTTAGAGCGGTTGTAATTAAGCTTGCAGAGCGTATAGCCTTTATTCGTGCGGCTAGTAAGGCTGATGAGGAAACTCGAGTTTTAATTGCTAAAGAGGTTGCTAATGTTTATGCGCCTTTGGCCAATCGCTTAGGCATAGGTCAGCTTAAATGGGAACTTGAAGATCTTGCCTTTAGATATTTACACCCTGATATTTATAAAGAGATTGCTCATGAATTGGATGAGCGTCGCGTAGATCGTGAAAAATATATAGAAAATTTTGTGTCAGAGCTTAAAGAGCTTCTTGATAAAGAAGGCATTCACGGCGAGGTTTATGGTCGGCCTAAGCATATTTACAGTATCTGGCGCAAAATGCAGCGCAAACATCTGCAGTTTTCAGAGCTCTATGATGTCAGAGCTGTGCGTATTTTAGTTGATCGTATCCAGGACTGCTATGCAGCTTTAGGTGTTGTTCATACCAGATGGCACCATATTCCTAAAGAGTTCGATGATTACATTGCCAATCCTAAAGCTAATGGCTATCAGTCAATTCATACTGTAGTTTATGGTGATGGCGGCAAAGTAGTAGAAATTCAGATCCGCACGAAGGATATGCATAATAGTGCCGAATTAGGCGTGGCGGCTCATTGGAAATATAAAGAAGGCGCTGGACAGAGCAGCGGTGTTGAGCAGCGCATAAATTGGCTGAGAAAGCTTTTAACTTGGCGCGACGACATGGTGGAATCAGGCGCGCTTTTAGATGAATTTAGGACGCAGGTCTTTGAAGATCGCATCTATGTCTTTACTCCTAAAGGAGAGGTTATCGATCTGCCTACTGGCTCAACGCCATTGGATTTTGCTTATCAAGTTCATACTATGGTAGGCCATCGCTGCATCGGAGCTAAAGTTGATGGGCGCATTGTTCCATATACATATAAGCTAAAGACCGGGCAGCAGGTTGAAATTATTACGCAAAAAAATCCTAATCCTTCTCGGGACTGGCTGAATGCTGATAATGGCTTTTTAAAAACATCTAAAGCCAGAGCAAAAGTTCAGTCTTATTTTAGAAAGCTTGATTACGAGAAGAATCTCCAGGCAGGCGAGGAAATTATTGATCGAGAGGTTTTAAAGCATGGTCTAAATTTAAATAAAGATCAGACTATTTCGCTTCTTAAAGATAAACTCTCTCGTTTTAATATGAAGAGCGTCTCTGACTTGCAAGCGGCTGTAGGAGCAGGAGATGTCAGCATCAATGCTGTTATTTCTGTATTAGATGAAATTGTCATCAAGGATAAGCATAAGAGCGAGCCTGCAGACTTAAGCAAGATTATTTCCAATCGCTCTGCTTCAGAAATTTTACAAGCTAAGGGCCGTAAACAAAGTCAGGTTGTGGTTGATGGGGTAGGTAATCTAATGACGCATATAGCCAAATGCTGTCAGCCTATTCCCGGCGATGACATTGTTGGCTTTATTACTCAGGGGCGCGGAATTTCTATCCATAAAAGCGATTGTGAGCAATTAAAGAAATTAAAGCAGCAGAATCCTGAACGTTTGGTGACAGCTTCATGGGGAGAAAATGCCGAAGGAGGATATACAGTTACAATTCGTGTAATAGGTCAGGACTATCCTGGTTTATTGCGGGATGTTACTACTATAATCGCGAATGAAAAAATGAATGTTTTAGGCGTGCGTTCTCATGTGGATAGAAATCAGGATATATCTATTATTGATATTGATTTATTAGTTCTGAGCATTTCCGTGTTGACGCGAACTTTGAATAAGTTAAACGAGCTTGGACAGGTAATTTCAGCTAAACGGCGTTGATTTGCATTTGTGACTTGTTTGCTTATGGTATAATCTAAAATTAAGTTTAAATTATGTGGAGTAAATAATGTCCTCATCTCCGAAGATTATCTTTGTAACCGGTGGTGTTGTCTCTTCTTTAGGCAAGGGTATTGCCGGTGCTTCTTTGGCCGCTGTTTTAGAAGCTCGTGGCCTTAAAGTTACGATCATGAAGCTTGATCCTTATATTAACGTCGATCCGGGTACCATGAGCCCGATTCAGCACGGAGAGGTTTTTGTTACTGAAGATGGTGCAGAAACTGATTTGGATTTAGGTCACTATGAACGCTTCATCCATTCAAAGATGTCCAAAAAGAATAACTTCACCACAGGCCGTATCTATTCTGATGTTATTCGTAAAGAACGTCGCGGTGATTATTTAGGAGCTACTATCCAGGTAATCCCGCATATTACCAATGCTATTAAGGAAAAGATTTTAGCTGGTACTGAAGGAAATGATATTACTTTAGTCGAAATCGGCGGAACAGTAGGTGATATTGAGTCTTTACCATTTTTAGAGGCTATCCGTCAGTTAGCTGTTGATATTGGCCGTCAGAATGCTTTGTTTATGCACCTGACTTTAGTTCCTTATTTAAAGACTTCAGGTGAAATTAAGACTAAGCCAACGCAGCATTCAGTTAAGGAATTGCTGTCTATAGGTATTCAGCCGGATATATTAGTTTGCCGTTCTGAGGTCAGCATTCCTCCTCATGAGCGTCATAAGATTGCCATGTTCTGCAATGTTAATGAGCGTGCTGTAATATCAATGAAGGATGTCGATTCTATTTACAAAATCCCGGCTTTACTAAAGAGTCAGTATTTAGATCAGTTTGTAGTTGATCGTTTCGGCATAAAAGCTCCAGAGGCTGATCTTTCTGATTGGGAGCAAGTCTTATATCAGCAGGCAAATACCGTAGGTGAGGTTACTATCGGTATGGTTGGCAAATATGTCGAACTCCATGATGCCTATAAGTCTGTTAATGAAGCTTTAAAGCATGGCGGACTTAAGAATCGCTTGACCGTTAATATCCGTTATATAGACTCTGAGGACGTTGAAGTCCGTGGTACTGATATCTTCCAGGGCGTCGATGCTATTTTAGTCCCTGGTGGTTTTGGCAGCCGCGGAATTGAAGGCAAGATCATGGCAGCGCGCTATGCTCGTGAAAATAATATCCCATATTTGGGAATATGCCTGGGCATGCAGGTAGCTTTAATTGAGTATGCTCGCGACGTAGTTGGCATGAAAAATGCAAATTCAACTGAGTTCAATGCTAAGACCCCATATCCTGTAGTAGCTTTAATTACAGAGTGGATTGATGAATCAGGCAAACTTGAGAAGCGCACTGATAAATCTGATCTGGGCGGCACTATGCGTCTAGGCGGTCAATTATGCCATTTACAGCCAGGCTCTAAGGTTCGTGAACTGTATGGTAAGGATGATATTGTCGAGCGTCATCGTCACCGTTATGAGGTTAATAATAATCTTATAGACAAGATTACTTCTAAGGGCTTAAAGATTGCCGGCTTATCTACTGATAATAAGTTAGTTGAGATTATTGAGATCCCTTCGCATCCGTGGTTTATCGGTGTACAGTTCCATCCGGAGTTCACCTCTAATCCAAGACAAGGGCATCCGCTGTTCTCAGGCTTTATTAAAGCTGCTTCTGAATATCAGGAACGTCAGCAGAACTAGATATATTTATGAAATTAGTGGGCCTCATCCTATTTATAATAGGTGTCTTTTTAGTTTATGATATCTATTATGGCCGTAATGGGAAGGTGCAGTATGAAGACACCACCCAGGCTTTAAAGATAGCTCAGGTACGCTCTGAGAAGATCAAGCGTATTAACGAGGCTATTAAGGATGAAATTACCGATCTGCAGCAAGGCAATCTTGCTGTAGAAGAGCAGGCCCGCTCTGATTTGGGAATGATTAAATCCCAAGAAACATTTTATCGGGTAATCGACGTTAATTCTCATAACGAATCTAGACCTTAGTTTTGGTAACATCAATATGCCCAATGACGTTAAAGTCGATGTGGTAGTTCCTGCTGCAGGAGTTGGCAGTAGAATGGGGGCAGATAAGCCTAAACAATATTTGCTTTTAGATGACTCCATTTCTATTTTAGAAGCTACTATCAATTCATTATTATGCTGTAAGCATATATCCCGCATTATTGTGGCTATAAGCCCACATGATCATTATTTTAAAAGTCTTTCGTGTGCTAAGGATCCCCGCATTATTACTGCATTAGGCGGTGCTGAGCGTGCCGATACGGTTTATTTGGCTTTAAAAGCTGTTAAAACTCGCTATGTTATGGTACACGATGCTGCAAGACCCTTTGTTAGGGCTGAAGATTTAGAAAAGCTGTTGTCCTTATGTGACAGTGGTGTTTGCGGCGGGATTTTAGCAAGTCCGGTTGCAGATACTATTAAGCAATCGTCGTCAGATACTATTGAAAAGACTGTAGATCGTAAGCTTTTATATAGAGCTTTTACCCCGCAGCTTTTTGAAACCGCTCTTTTACTTAAGGCGTTAGATTATTGCCGACAGCAGCAGTTGACCGTAACTGATGAAGCATCGGCAATAGAAGCTTTAGGCTTAAAGCCTAAGCTTGTAAACTCAAGCACGGAGAATTTTAAAATAACTACGCCTGCAGATTTAGTTTTAGCTAGAGCTTTATATAGATATCATAAGGAAAATCAATGCGTATAGGTTATGGTTTTGATGTGCATCGTTTTGGTGGTGAAGGCCCTTGTGTTTTAGGCGGCGTAAAAGTCCCATATACTCAGGGTTTAATAGCTCATTCTGATGGAGATGTAGTACTGCATGCGTTAAGCGATGCTTTATTAGGAGCCTTAGCTTTAGGCGATATTGGTCATTTTTATCCAGATAATGATGATAAATATTTAAATATCGATTCAAGAATCTTGCTGCGTGACGTTTATGCTAAAGTACAGGCTTTAGGTTATAGCTTAGTTAATTGTGATATCACAATTATGGCTCAGGCGCCTAAGATGGCTCCTTATGAGCTTAAAATGCGTGAAAATGTGGCAGACGATCTTAAATGCAGTCTGGCTGATGTAAGCATAAAAGCTACTACTACTGAAAAATTAGGCTTTACCGGAAGAGGCGAAGGTATAGCTGTAAGTGCCGTAGTTTTAATCGAAAAAATTTAAAATGCATATATTTTCTTATATTTATGAAATATGTATCAAATTAGCTAAACATCCAAAAGCTATTTGGTTTTTATGTATTAACAGCTTTATTGAGTCTATATTCTGGCCGATTCCCCCGGATGTTATGCTCTGTCCTATGTGTTTAGCTGCTCCTAAACGCTCCTATATATATGCTACGGTTACAGTTATAACTTCAGTATTAGGTGCTTTTTGCGGCTACTATTTAGGCTATTTTATTTATGACCCGTGGATCGCCGATTTAATTGATTATTTGAATTATCGCGATGCTATGGAAGTAGTACGCTCTTGGTTTACTAATGAATATGGTATTTTAATGGTATTCGTAGGAGCGTTTACGCCTATACCTTATAAAGTAATTGCCATAACTGCTGGAGTAATGGCAGCAGAAAGTGTTATGAATACAGGATCTGCTGGATTTTTAGGAATTTTTTATTTCTTATTGGTTTCTTTTATCGGCAGAGGCCTGCGTTTTTATTTAGAAGCAGCCTTGATTTATTTTGGCGGAGAGAAGATGGAGCACACAATTGCAAAGTATGTAGATCGAATTGGCTGGGCTTGTGTTATTCTGATCTCTGTATACGTAGCATACAAGGTGTTTTTATAAGGAATTTACGTTGTGAAAAAGCTCTTAGCTCTAGTTTTGGGTATAGCTTTGACTGGGTGTCAAAGTAATAATGTGTATTCTCCTTTAGTAGTTGATGCTAATCAAGGCAGCGGCCTGTATAGTGCATCTGCAGTAAGATCTTCACATCAAACTAGAGCTTTAGAGCAAAACAGCAATAATCAACGCGTTGTTTCTAAAGCAGACTCAGGGAATACTTATACTGTAGTAAAAGGTGATACTCTTTATTCTATAGCCTTTAGGTATGGTAAAGATTACCGCAGCTTAGCTTCGCTAAATGGTATTGATGAGCCCTATAATATTGAGGTAGGACAAATAATTAATTTGTCAGAGGCCTCTACAACAGCAAGTAAGAGCAAACCTGTATCTGACAGCAATAATTATTACACAGTTAAAGCCGGTGATAGTGCCCGCTCAATTGCCAGAGCTCATGATATGAGCTTAGATGAATTGGTCTCGCAGAATCATTTACAAAGACCTTACAACATTTATGTTGGTCAAAAGCTTAAAGTTTCTTCAGCAGTGCCTGTAGCAGGCACCACTGCTGCTGCAGCTAAGACTTCACCTAGCTCTTCTCAGATTAAAATAGTTTCAGGACGTACGCGTACGGTTGCAGGAATCAGCTGGATGTGGCCTGCAAAAGGCAAGGTCATAAAACGTTATTCGTCATCTGAACACGGCAATAACGGCATTGATATTTCAGGTAATCGGGGACAGCAGGTGTGTGCTGCGGCTGCAGGACAAGTAGTTTATGCTGGTAATGCGCTTCGCGGTTATGGAAATCTGATTATTATTAACCATGAAAATGAGTATTTATCTGCTTATGCTCATAATGAAAGTCTGCAGGTTAAGGAAGGGCAAAATGTTAAGCGCGGACAAGTTATAGCTAAGATGGGCTCTACTGATGCTCAAAGCGTCAGACTGCATTTTGAGATTAGAAAAAAAGGTAATTCTGTAAACCCTGAAAATTATTTACCAAAATAAAATAAACTAAGGAAACTCATGATTAAGGATGATGAGAATAGAATACAGGCTGAATATTCAAGCAGCGCTGCTGTAGTGAGTGGTGACGAGAAAAAAAATAACGAGCATCTGCGTGCGGAAGGCGCAGATTTGCTTTCAAGTTATTTTAATTCCATTCGCAATTATCCGCTATTGTCATCAGAGCAGGAGACCAAGGTCGGACGTCTTGCAAAGATGGGCGATAAGAAGTCAATTGATACTATGATTACTTCTAATTTGCGTTTAGTGGTAAAAATTGCAAAGGATTATCGTTCCCGAGGTCTACCGATGTTAGACTTAATTGAAGAGGGCAACTTAGGATTAATCCACGCTGTAAAAAAATTTGATCCAGACCGCGGATTTAGATTCTCCACTTATGCAACCTGGTGGATCCGACAAAGCATTGAACAGTCGATCATGTCGCAATCTCGTTTAGTTCGTTTGCCTGTACATGTAATCAAGGAGATCAATACTATTCTTAGATTTAGGCGGCAATTACAGGATAATAACAGAGCTAAGGCAGTATCTATCAATGATTTAGCTAAGGCCACAGGAAAGGATCCAGAGCATATTAGAAATTTATTGTCTCTGCTGGATACAACTTTACCTGTAAATCTAAGCGTTAATGGAAATGATGAGGACAAGGAAGTATCTATTTTAGATATTATTCCTGATACTAAGATCCCATCTCCTGTAGCGCATGTTGATCGCCACGAATTAGTCAATATTGTGCGTAAATGGTTTTCTGAATTGCCAGAAAAACAGAAAATTGTGGTTTTATCGAGATTTGGTCTTAATGATGCAGAGATTATGACCTTAGAAGAGGTAGGAGCGCAAATTAACCTTACTCGAGAACGAGTAAGGCAGATTCAAAATGAAGTTTTAAGAAGTTTAAGGCGTTTATTTGAAAATTATGGTTTTGATAAAACCATGATAGATGATGATTAACATATATCTTTTTTAATTTTATATAAAAGGTTAAGAGCCTGTATCGGCGTAAGCTCATCTATATTTAGTGCTTGAAGCTTTTCTTGAAGCTGCTTTAGGCACTGATGATCTTTTACATAACGCTCCTTATCTTGATTAGCTGTTTCAGAATTAACCTCTTTTAAATTCTTATTTAGTTCTTTATCTGCAGTTAAATTCTTCTCAATGTTAGCTGCAGCCTCATTTGTGATTTCATCGGGTACCCCGGCTAAGCGGGCTACCTCTACAGCGTAAGCATAATTTTGAGCGCCGGGATCTGCTTTATATAAAAAAACGATTTCTCCATAACTTTTTTGCGCTTTAAAGCAGATATTGCGGACTTTAGGAAGCGTTTCTGCAAGTTTAGCAATCTGGGGATAATGAGTGGAGAATAAGGCAAAGCAGCCGCAATGCTTGCAGAGATAGTTTGCAATAGCCTCAGCTAGAGCAGCTCCCTCGTAAGTAGAGGTTCCGCGTCCTACTTCATCCATAATAACTAAGCTCTTATTTGTAGCGTTATTTAATATGGAAGCGGATTCTTCCATTTCGACCATGAAGGTAGAACGTCCGGAAGACAGATCGTCCGAGGCTCCGATACGCGTAAAAATACGATCAATATCGCCGATAACAGCATTTTGCGCCGGCACAAAGCTGCCACAGCGAGCCATAATGCAGATAAGTGCGCATTGCCGCATAAAGGTAGATTTGCCGCCCATATTTGGTCCGGTAATAATCAGCATTTTATCTGAGGAAAGATCTGCTGAATTGGGAATAAAAGGTTTATCTGAAATGGTTTCAATTACTGGATGGCGCCCATTTTCAATTTTTATAATATTTTCAGAAGAAATCTGCGGGCGTACATAATCATGCAAAACGGCACATTTAGCAAATCCTGATAATACATCTAAAGATGCAATATTTGCCGAGAGCTCACTTAATGATGCTATTTGTTCTTGCAGATTTTTTAAAATACCTTCAAAAATTTCTTTTTCTAAAGCTAAAGATTCGTCCTTGGCACGTAAAGTTTTTTCTTCCAGTTCTTTTAGTTCTGGAGTTATATAGCGTTCATTGTTTTTTAATGTTTGGCGACGTATATAGCCTTCAGGAACTTTTCTTTCTTGAGATCGAGGAATTTCTATAAAATAGCCATGCACAGAATTAAATCCTACTTTTAAGGTATTTATTCCTGTAGAGGCTTTTTCTCGTTTCTCTATGCTTTCTAAAATATCTCCAGAGCCCTGCATTAAGGAGCGCAGCTCATCTAAATGAGCGTTATAACCTTGAGCAATTACATTACCATCGCGCAAAAATGTAGATGGCTCCTCTAGAATAGCTTTAGAGAGGAGTTCTTTAATAGAGCTTAAAGGATTTAGTCTTTGAGCATATTCAATTAGATATTTATTATTACTTTTTAATAAAAGTTCTTTTATCTCTGGGATTGCCTCTAAGGATAATCTGAGATTGGAAAGATCCTTTGGGCGCGAAGAGCCAAGTCCTATGCGGGCTGTGATTCTTTCTATGTCTCCTATGCCTGCTAATTTTTCATCTAAGAGATCGCAATTGAAGCCGACTAAAGCCTCAACTAGATTTAAGCGAATATTGATCTTTTGATTGTCCCTTAAAGGCGAAACTATAGTCGCTTTTAAGAGGCGCTCTCCCATAGGCGTGATGGTATGATCTAAAGCCTTAAGCAAGCTGCCCTGACTATTGCCGCTTAAGTTAGTTAAGAGCTCAAGATTGCGAATAGCTGTGGTGTCTAAGATAACGTTGCGAGAAGCATCATCACGTTTTATTGATCTGATATGATAAAGAGGTACGTTTTGAGTGCTTTTTACATAAGATAACAGCGCTCCAGCTGCACAGATGCCTTCGTCTAAATTTTCAATATCAAAGCCAATTAAGCTGTCTGTAGCAAACTGTCTGCATAATAGCCTGTAGCAGCTTTCTTTATCAAAATTCCAGGCAGGTAAGCTTTTTTGGGAAATAATTTTTGAAAATGCACTGATTTCCTTAAACTGTTCCGGATAGATTAATTCTGCCGGATAAATTTTTTGTATGTAAAGCTGCAGATCTTTTAAGGAAGAGCAGATGCCGGTTTTAAATAAGCCTGAACCCAAACTTAAATAGGCAAAGCCATAATAATGCTTACTTTTATATACTGCAGCAACTAAATTATCTTGATGTTCAGGCGCTATGCCCTCGTCTGTTACTGTACCTGGGGTAATGATCTTGCTTACCTGTCTGGTCATGGGACCTTTTTTATTTATATCCCCGGATTGTTCGCAGATTACTACTGATTCTCCTAATTTTATAAGGCGGCTTATATAGCTGTCTACGGCGTGAAAAGGAACTCCTGCCATTGGTATAGGAGCGCCATTATTAGTTCCTCGACGAGTTAGAGTTAAGTCTAAAAGAGCTGCGATTTTTTTTGCATCTTCATAAAATAGTTCGTAAAAATCCCCTAAACGATAGAATACTAGGGTATCAGGATATTTATGCTTAATCTCGAGGTATTGCCTCATCATTGGAGTAGCTGTTTCAAGTGATGGTAACTGCGACATGGTTTTATCTTCTAAATTTTAGAATAAAACGCATTAAGCGTTTATCTCTTATAAGAGGGGACTTTTTTTGGTTATTATAATTTATCAAGATGAAAAAAGGGATTTCTTGATTTTTGAGAAAATTTACTAAGCTTGAGTTTAAATTTCTCAAGGCTTATAAAATCTGCAAACAGAGTATATCAAAT
>CAJKNC010000001.1 GCA_905201175.1 uncultured Succinatimonas sp. | reverse complement strand
AAATTATTTTTAATATTAGCCTATACCGGCAATAAATAGAAATATGTGTGCAAAAATATTTCACTTAATATGCTAGAATTCAAAATAAGGTCATGATTAAGCCGATATATAAAACAATTATTGCGGATAGAAAGTGATCAATACCGGATGTAAAAATTCGGTTATTATTAGGCCTGAATATTTTAGGTTTAAAGTTCATTTAAAAGTTGGAATATGTACTATGAAGACTAAATTTTTAGCTTTATCTATTGCCGCTTGCTTAGCTACTACTTCTTTTGTTGCTAATGCTGCTTTAGAGCAGTCAGCTACCTTCGGTGTACGTGGCGGTTGGGCTCATCTATATTCTGATGATTCTAATGCCATTGATGTATCTGAAGAGGATGGCTATGGTGTTGGACTATACGGTGAATATAATTTCACCAATTGGTTCGGTCTTGGTGTAGGCTTTAACTATTTTGATGGCTTTGAGTACAAGCGTAATGCTTCAGGTGCCACTGGTGATATCGATGCATATGCTCCAGAAATTTACGCTCGCTTTGCCTATAGTTTTGATGACAAGGGTTCTGATATTTTTGCTAGAGCCGGATTAGCTTACTTCTTTGCTGATCCTGATAATGCTAGCTCAGAAGAATCTTTGGCTCCGGTTATCGGTGTAGGTGCTCAGTATGCATTTACTAAGAATTTCTCAGCTCGTGTAGGTTATGACTATTACTTCAATACTTATGATGAGAATGGAGTTGATTCTGACTTAGGCTATCTCTATGCTGGCTTCCAGTTCACTTTTGGCGGCCCTTCTGTAGCAGCCCCAGCTCCAGTAGCAGCTCCTCAAACCGTCCGCATAACTGAGAGTCATTCTTTAGATGCTCAAACTTTATTCCCATTTGATGGTTCTGAGTTAAGTGCTCAAGGCAAGCAGGCTGTAGATCAAGTTGTAGCTGATTCTGCTAAGCTTTCTAATACCGAGTTTGAGGTATATGGTTATACTGATCGTATTGGTAGTGATGCCTATAATCAGAAGCTTTCTGAGAAGCGTGCTAATGCAGTTGCAGCTGAGTTAAATGCTGCTGGCGTTACTAGCTTAAAGACTGTTGAAGGACGCGGTAAGGCTAATCCTGTAACAGGAAATAAGTGTGACTCTGTTAAGGGCAAGCAGGCAGTTATTGATTGTTTAGCTCCAGATCGCCGTGTTGAAATCGTTGTTTCTGGTGATATTACCAAAGAGCAGCAGATCTAATTAAACAAATTTAATTAGTTAAAAAAACCCTGATGCATTGTCAGGGGTTTTTATTTTTGAATACAATTAAAGCTTAGCTTTAGGACATATAAAAATACCCTCTGCATTTTTATGCTAGAGGATATTATTGCAGCTTATTATTTTATAAATTTAGCTTGCTATAAATTTTTATTTAAGACCATAATCATCAGTGGCAACATTATCTTCAGGGCTATCTATATTTCCTAGAAGCTGCTCATAATAAACCATAGCGGCTTTGTCAGGATTCTTCAGCATAGACTCAAACATAGTTTTTACTTGTTCTAAAACAGAAGCTCTGCATATAAAGACTAGTTTTGAACTGTGTTCCCCTTCAGGCCAATCGTTAAGTGCAGACAAGGGATAAAGCTGTCCTTGAACTCCATGAATAACAATAGGCTTAGTTTGATCTTTAAGGTTTAAAATACCTTTAATACGTAAAATAGAGTCTCCAAAGTTTTCCTGAACTCCAGTAATTGCAGCTAGGAGCGCTAAGGAATCTATAGGCTCTTCAACTTCAAGGGCAAAAGAATCGATATCAGAGTGAGCAATAATACGAGGTTTAGCAACTCCTACAGCACCTGAAACCGTAGCAGGCCTAAAAGAAGAAGCAATCTTTTGACTTTTAATATTTAGCCAGCTTTTAACTTTTTCGTCATAATCCTGATTTGCTGTTTTATAAGGACCAATTTCAAAAAGAGCATGAGGGTCAAAATTGCCTTTTACTTGAGGGTAAATATGAGCTGAAGGATTGATTTTTTGGGCGATTTCATAAATAGCATCAAGTTCATCTGAGTCAATTAGATCAGTTTTGCTGACTAAGATGATATCTGCTAATGCAATTTGTTTTACTGCTTCATATTGCTTTTCTAATTGATTACGAATGTATTTTCCATCTAAAACAGTAACTGTACCGTCATAGTAAAAATGATCTAATAAGAACTCATCACCATTTAAAGTGGCAATTACTCCAGCAGGATCTGCAAGTCCGGTTGTTTCAATAAGTACACGCTTGAATTTAGGAATATCGCCACGCATGGCTTTGACGTAATTTTGGGCTAAGCAGTCAATGAGTGCGCCTTGTAAGGAACAGCAGATACATCCTGATTGCAGTAAAACCACGGAATCATCGACAGATTGTACCAATTCATGATCAAGACCTACATCGCCAAATTCATTTATTAAAACTAGGGTATCCTTGAAATCGCTACTTTGCACCCAATGGTTTAAGAGAGTAGTTTTTCCACTACCAAGAAAACCGGTAATAATATTGATAGGAATTAAATTTTCATTCTGAATATTATTTTCCTCAACAGACATTTTCCTCTCCAGATTCTAAAAATTTTAAAGCTTGTGGCAATGATTGTATCCTATATTTATCAGATTCATTGAGTAAATCATGATAAGCATTCTCAATGCTGATAATCTTGGACCCCAAGCAGTCATTAGCGTGTTTTTTAAAGAATTCAAAAGCTACTTGTGAAGATACAACTTTATCATCACCTGCAAGTATACTCATTATAGGTATTTTAAATTTGAAATTTTTATGAATAAGATTCATTTGGGTTAAATACGCTTGTCTTAAAAAACCCCAGGTAGGTCCGCCAATAGTAAGTTCAGGATGAGCTGCATAATAATCATGGTAAAGATTGTAGCGAATTTCACTATGAGAATGATTATTATCTGCAAAAGGGATCCTTTTATACCTGCCCCCATGCGGGGTATAAGATATTTTAGATAAAGGGAGCATTCCTAGTCCTAATATAAGCGTACGTAAAACAAGCTTAGGCAAGGGAAAATAAGGATAAACATAGGGAGCTAATAGAGCTGCTTTTTTCGGGATATGATTGCCATTTACAATTAAATCCAGACTTATTAAAGCTCCTAAGGAAAACGCCATAAGCCGGTATTCCTTTACACCTAGTTTGCTAAGCAGAAACTGAATATCTGCTCGAAAATATTCAAATTTATCGATGTGACAGCGATTTATATCAGCTAAAAGTCGAGTCGAACTACCTTGGCCTCTGCAAAACAGAATTAAGATCCGCCAATTAAGGGAGCGCAGACTAAATAAAAATTCTGCATATTTATGTCCTATCTCGCCTCTACCTGGGATGATAACTAGAGTATGCAGAGGATTTCCTGGTAGTTCCAGAGCGGTCAGAGTTAAACCATTAGGGTGTATAAAACTATGTTTTATAATTTTGTGATTAAAAAAATCTTCAATATTAGCTTGATTTTTAAGAAGATTTTGTTCTTTTAGTAAGAGATTGGCAAAGCTCTCCGACATAGGCTCTCCTATTTTGAAGGCTTATATTTAGCGGCGACGGTGGATACTTATAACGTTTGGTACTGCCTTGATATTTTTAATGACACCAGCCAGGTGCAAACGGTCACGAACAGTGATGACCAGATTTATAATGAAAGTCTTTTCATCTTTAATATCTGAATTAATACTTTCAATCCTTGATCCAGCGACATCAATAGCATTGGAAATTTCAGAAACTATGCCTTGACGGTTTTCAAGTTCAATTAGAAGGCCTGTCTTAAATTCCATATTTGCTGTAACAGAAAGATCCCAGCGTACTTTTAAGGATTTAGTTGGATCTTTATCGATATCCCTTAAATTATGGCAGTTAATATTATGGATTACTAAACCACGTCCTTGAGCAAGATGAGCAATTATGTCATCACCTGGAATCGGCAAGCAGCATTGTGCAAAAGTATAAGGGACGCCGCCCGTGCCTTTAATTGGCAAATTATTCTGATTGTGCTGCTGAGGATCAAGAAATTTAGTAATGGCTATAGGTAAGATATTGCCCAATGCGACATTAACGTAAAGCTCACACATATCTTTTTGATGAAAATTAGCCAGTAAAGCTTTGACTTGTTCATCACTTAAGGAGATAAGCTTTATTGCGCGGAGGGCATTTTGTACCAAGCGTCTGCCGATAAGTTCACATTCTTGACTGCGTAAGCCTTTAAGATATTGCCTAATTTTAGAACGAGCTCTGGAGGTTACTACGCTTGATAGCCAAATAGCATTTGGTCTGGCAGTAGGAGATAATAAAATTTCTACGCTTTGGCCTGATTCTAAGGGGCGCGAGAGAGGATACATATGGTGGTTAACACTGGCACCAATGCAGTGTAAGCCTATATCTGTATGTACTGCAAAAGCGAAATCTACAGGAGTTGAGCCAGTAGGGAGATTGTATATTTTACCCTCAGGAGAAAATACAAAGATTGAATCCGGAAATAGATCTTTTTTTACCTCTTCGACAAACTCCATGGAGCTGCCGGCACTTTGCTGCAAATCTATAAGATTTTTAATCCAAACTTGAGCATTCTTCTGCGAGGCTGTGGATACAGGTTTAGAGCCTGATTCCTTATATGACCAATGTGCAGCTACGCCACGAGCTGCCATTTGATCCATAAATTCAGTGCGAATTTGAATTTCCAGCGGTACGCCATGAGGCCCTATAAGCGAGGTATGCAGAGATTGATAGCCATTAATCTTAGGAATAGCGATATAGTCTTTAAATCCATTGGGTCTAGGCTTAAAAAGGTTATGCATTTGCCCTAATACCCTATAACAGGTATCAACATCTTTTATAATGATTCTAAAGGCATAAACGTCCATAATTTCACGGAACTGCAACTCTTTATTAACCATTTTTTTATATATGGATAAAAGACGCTTTTCCCTGCCTAAAACTCGGGCTTGAATCCCAGCTTCTTTTAAACGTGTTTTGATGGTTTCAAGAATGGAGTTTACTACTTCTTTACGATTATTTCTGGCACGCATTACTGCAGATTTTAAGACGCGGTAGCGCATGGGGTATAGCGCAGCCATGCCCAGCTCTTCAAGTTCAGCCTTAATGTCAGAAATACCTAAGCGGTTGGCTATAGGAGTAAAAACATCCAATGTCTCTTGAGCAATACGCTTACGTTTATCAGGCCGCAGAGCACCTAAGGTCCTCATATTATGAGTACGATCCGCTAATTTTATAAGAATAACGCGAATATCCTTAGTCATAGCAAGGATCATTTTGCGGAAGTTTTCAGCCTGAGCTTCTTTGTAATCATGAAAGCGTAATTTATCAAGCTTTGTTACACCTTCAACCAGTTCTTTTACAGTTGGACCAAAGAGCTTTTCTAGATCTTCATCTTCAATGCTGGTATCTTCAACAACATCATGTAATAAAGCGGCCTGTATCGATTCCGTATCCAAATGCATTTGTGCAATGATAGTAGCTACAGCAATAGGATGGATAATATACGGCTCACCTGAGGCCCGGCGCTGAGGAGCATGTGCAAAATCTGCTACAACAAAAGCTTTGTCAACAGCTGCAATATTATCTGCGCTTAAATAGGAGGAAAAGATCTCGCGCAGATGAGCATAGTAATGAAGGTTAGGAGAGGCTAAGGCAATCGAGGTTGCACTCTGACCTTGTTCCAAAATTTGGTAAATGCTCTCTCCCATACTTCATACCTATTATCTAGTTGAACATCTCTACACCATCGATAGGGGCAAACTCATTATCGCTTGGATGAGCAGAACTATCGCGTAAATGCTCTTTGCGATCTTGTTTATCTAAGAATTCTCCGGTAATTAAACCTTCTTCAATTTCGCGTAGGGCAATTACGGTAGGCTTATCTCTTTCTTCATCGACTAATGGTTTGCTTCCTAAGGAGATTTGTCTTGCACGTCTTGCAGCGAGCAGAGCCAGATCAAAACGATTGCCTACTTTATTTACGGCATCTTCAACTGTAACTCTTGCCATTTTTTTTACCTGTGTAAGAATGCAGTCTTTAAAAATTTTTATAAACGACATTTATATTTTAGGTCTTTATATCGTTATGTGCTAAGGCTGCACTAAAAATAAAAAATTCTGTATTAAAAACTTTGATTAAGTAATAAACAGGATATAGATCCTGTCAATTATACACAAATGCCTTTAATTTGTATAAGCCTAAGGCTTAGGAAACATGGATTCTACTTGTTCTAAGATATTCTCGCGTAAATAGCGATTAGCTAATATGATTGATCTTAAAATTAAAAGGCTTTGTTCAAAATCGTCATTTATAATAATATGCTCATATTCATTTGCGTGAGAAATTTCATTAGCAGCTTTTAACATCCGTTTATGAATGGTTTCAGCACTGTCAGTCCCGCGGTTAACTAGTCGCCGCTCTAATTCTTCAAGGGATGGAGGAATAATAAAAATTCCTTGAGCATTAGGGGTTTGTTTCCTGATTTGTCTAGCTCCTTGCCAATCTATATCAAGTAGGACATCATGGCCCTCATTTAACCATTGCTCAACAATTTCCCTGGAAGTTCCGTAAGAATTTTCAAAGACTTTTGCATGTTCGTAAAAAGCATTACGTGCGACTAAGGCATCAAATTCTTCCTGAGAGACAAAGTGATAGCTGACATGATTAATTTCACCAGGACGCATTTCTCTGGTAGTGTGAGATACAGATAATCTTAATTTATCATCAAGATTAAATCTTTCTAAAAGTGCATTTATAAGAGAAGATTTGCCTGCCCCGCTAGGTGCAGAAATAATAAATAAGGTTCCTTTAGTCACTATGCTTGCTCCATATTAGAGGTATTCAGATCCGGAAACATTGAGAACCAGCGATTTAAGATGGTTCTTGCTTCATCAATACCGATTTTTTTTAATGCAGAGAAAGGTATCACGGTGAAATTACCGCCAAACTCGCTTAATTGAACCTTAAGCTCTCCCATCGCTTCCCTGCGTTTATTTACGCCAAATTTATCAGCCTTTGTTAAAAGAATTAATGTTTGTAAATTGGCAGCTACTGACCAGTCAATAATTAGTCTATCGTGATCACGTAATGGAGTCCTAATATCCATAGTAATTACAATACCGCGAAGAGCTCTTCTTTTTTGCAGGTACTGTGTTAATGAATCTTGCCATTGCTTTTTCATTGCTTCAGGAACAGCAGCATAACCGTAGCCAGGAAGATCAACTAAAGTTTTTCCAGGAGCAACTTCAAATAGATTTATAAGACGAGTGCGGCCTGGAGTACGACTGGTTTTAGCTAAATGTTTTTGATCACAAATAGCATTTAAAGATGATGATTTGCCAGAATTAGATCTGCCTATAAAGGCTATTTCAGAGCCGTTGTCCTCAGGAAGCTGAGACAGCTTTGCTGCACTTGTGACAAAGTGGGTTTTGCGAAAATCTAATTTTTTTTCTTCAAGCTTGTCGGTCATGTCTTGCGGTCCACTAATTGCTTGTAAATGACATTTTGCAGGTAATTTTACCCAAAATAAATAAAAGAGGGGTGTTTGATTTATGGAATTTTTATAAAAATTTGATTTTATCAGAAAAGCGTCAAGGCTAAAATATTATTTAAAAGGGCAAAGCTTGCCTAAATAGGCAAGCTTTTATTTTTATTTTAAATTTAAATCTTTAATTTTACGAGTTAAAGTATTGCGTCCCCAGCCTAAAAGTCTGGCGGATTCTTGCTTGTGATTTCCTGTGAAGGCTAGAGTAGCTTCAAGCATTACTCTTTCAAACTCTGGTACGGCTTCGGATAATATATCATGTTCTCCTGCCTTTAGCCGGCCATCAACCCAGTTGCGTAAAAGTTCCTGCCAAGAGGTATTTTCGCATGATGATCCATTTATAGAGGTAGCTACATTTACCTGATTATTGTTAGAATGCAAAAATTCTGATGGTAAGTCAACTAGCTGAATATCGCGGCCGGTAACCATGATGGTTAAATATTTACATAAGTTTTTAAGCTGTCTTACATTCCCAGGCCAAGACTGACGGCATAAGAATACTAGAACTTCTGAAGTTAATTTTTTTGGCTCAGTTTTGTTTTCAATTGCACTTTGAGCTAAAAAATGTTTTGCCAGCATAGGAATATCGTTATTGCGATCCCTTAAGGGGGGCATATTGATATTGATAACATTAAGACGATAGAAAAGATCAGATACAAAAGTACCTGCGGCTATTTTTTGCTCTAAATTAGCTGATGTAGCAGCAAGAATACGAACATCTACTTTAATCGGGGTTGTAGCTCCTACAGGTAAGAATTCCTGATGTTCTAAAACCTGCAATAAACGGGTTTGAGCATCTAAAGGCATTCCGCAGATTTCGTTTATGAATAGTGTGCCTCCTTGAGCGCGTAAAAGGGCGCAATGGCTGATGTCTTGCCGAGAATCACCAAAAATTTCAGTTTTGATATTTTCCTGGGGCATTGTGGACATATTCAGGGAAATAAACGGCTTCTGGCTGCGATCACTATGATTATGTAAAGTAGCAGCGACTAAAGATCTTCCTGTTCCAACTTCACCATGTATAAGTACGGGCAAATGCGTTTTAGCAATACGGCCGATACATTTGAAAACCTCCTGCATTGCTGGTGATTTTCCGATAATTTCGGCCTCATCTTTAGGATTGCTCTGCGGCTGGGTCTGATTATTTTTTTCCTCAGCTAGGCGCAGCATATTTACTCTGTGTACAGCAGCCCTTCTGATTACAGATATAGCCTGTTCAATATCAAAAGGCTTTGGCAAGTATTC
Organism: uncultured Succinatimonas sp.; assembly: GCA_905201175.1. Taxonomy (GTDB): domain Bacteria; phylum Pseudomonadota; class Gammaproteobacteria; order Enterobacterales; family Succinivibrionaceae; genus Succinivibrio. Next base: position 49,858 of record CAJKNC010000001.1, on the reverse strand, counting down.
GAAAGTACCTGATTCATAAGAATCAATAGCGGCAGTTAAATCGCTATGAGCTGTCATAATAATAACAGGGATATTGGCATCGATTTTATGTACTTCTTTAATCAGCTGTAAACCGTCAGTGCCGGGCATGCGAATATCAGAGATAATAACATCAGGATGTTCTTCTTTCATAGCTTCTAAAGCAGCATCGCCACTTTCAAAAATACGAAAATGTATATGATTTACTGCAAGGGCTTTTTCAAAAACGAATCTGATACTGTTGTCATCATCGACAACCCAAATCATAGGATCCATATTATTGTTCCTCACTGTGTTTTTTCGCTGTAATCAGCGGGAGAATAATTTTAAAACAGGTTTGTTGAGGTGTAGATGTACATTTCAATACACCATTGTGACGTTCGACAATATTTTGTGCTATGGATAAACCTAGGCCATTACCATCACTTTTTGTTGTCACCATTGGATAAAAAATTTTCTGCCTGAGATTTTCTGGGATTTGTGGCCCATTATTTATAATGGAGATTTCTACTGAAATCGGATAACGTTTATTGTTAATAATATTGTGCAAGCTTGCACGTGTCTTAACCTTAATCACCGGATAAGGAGTATGTGCCTGCTGCAGTGCCTGAATGGCATTATTGATGATATTGAGCAATACCTGCTGAATAGAATCAATGTCTAAGTCTAATTCAGGCAAGGAAGGGTCGTAGTCTTTTTGAATACGAATATCTCCTAAGGGCTGCATGCTGACTAAAGCTAAAACTTTTTCAATTACAAAATGAATATTTGCCGGCACTAAAGGATTAGGTCTTTGAGGTCCTAATAATTTATCGACCAGATCTTTTAAACGATCTGTCTGCTCAATAATAACCTTTGTATAATCCTTCATGCCTTCAATATGGCCATAGCTCATTTCTAAAAGTTGAGCTGCGCCGCGAATTCCCCCTAAAGGATTTTTAATTTCATGGGCTAAAGAACGAATAAGACTGCGGGCGGCGTTGTGCTGTTCACGCATGCTCTGCTCGGCAATAAGCCGTTCTTGATGATGCTGCGAGTAAATTTCAAAAATTAAAGCTCCTCGTTTAGACGGATAGGGGCTGAAGCTTAAGGATACTTCAAGAGAACGGCCCGGCTCTGGAGATAATAAAATACCAGTAGCAATAAAGCCTGGAGAAGCCTGTTTAGTATTATTGTCAGTTATTGCATTTAACAGAGAAATTTCTTCTTTATCAATAAGCTCATTAAACTTTAAAGTATAAAGGCGAGTTCGCGACATTCCTAATAATTGCTCAGCGGCAACATTGGCAAAGATGATTTTTAAGGAACTGTCGGTAATAAGTACTGCTGTATTTAGGCTTTCAATGATTGTTTTAGTGTCACAATGCATAAACAACAGGCCTCTTATGTATCTTTTTAGTGCGAAATCTTTATGCTAAGCACTTTAACACAAATCTGTGAGCTGTTTTACATTTTTAGTGCAGTGATTTTTATATATATAAAGCGTATTTTATCAATATATATTTATAACTAATTGATTTTTATGAATAATAAAACAAAAGTCCTAAAAGTTTTACCTTTTAGGACTTTTTTTGATGTATCTTAATAGTGCAGATTATTCTGCTTTTTTACCGCCAGCGGCCCTGAATGCACGTACACGATCCATTTCAGAGAGATTCTTTTTACGAATACGAATGCTTACAGGGGTAACCTCTACTAATTCATCTTCGTTAATGAATTCTAAGGATTGCTCTAGGGACATGCGTACCGGAGGAGTTAAGAGAATATTATCGTCAGAACCTGCTGCACGAACGTTAGTGAGCTTTTTAGTCTTCAGAGGATTGACAGTAAGGTCGTTGCTGCGGACATGTAAGCCAATAACCTCTCCCTCATAAACCTCTTCTCCAGGAGCGACGAATAAACGGCCGCGCTCTTGCAAGAACCATAAAGCATAAGGAACGGCTTTACCAGTATCATTGGAAATTAGTACGCCGTTTTGACGCTCTCCAATAGAGCCTCCGACAAATTCATCGTAGCAGTCGAAAGTGTGATACATTAGACCTGAACCGGAGGTTAGGGTCATATAAAGAGTTTGGAAGCCGATAAGACCGCGGGCTGGAATGCGATAATCAAGACGAACACGGCCTTTTCCATCTGGAACCATATTCTTAAGTTCACCCTTACGCAAACCTAATTCTTCCATAACAGGGCCTTGATTTTCCTCAGCTAAATCTAAGGTTAAAATCTCATAAGGCTCTAAAGTACGGCCATTTTCTTTGTGCAGAATTACCTCGGGGCGAGAAACTCCTAATTCATAACCTTCACGGCGCATTTCTTCGATAAGTACAGATAAGTGCAGTTCACCTCTGCCTGATACTTTAAAACGATCAGCATCTTCGGTTTTTTCTACGCGTAAAGCTACGTTATGAACTAATTCCTCGCGCAAGCGATCTTCAATATTGCGTGAAGTAATGAACTTGCCTTCCCTTCCGGCAAAAGGAGAGGTATTTACGCAAAAGTTCATAGAAACTGTTGGTTCGTCAACAGATAATGGAGGCAGAGCTTCAACTTTAGAATTGTCGCAAATAGTATCGGAGATCTTAAGTTCGCCTAAACCAGTAACAGCAATAATGTCTCCAGCCTTTGCCTCATTGACAACAGAGCGATGTAAGCCTAAATATCCTAAAACTTGGCCAATTTTGCCCTGACGGGTTTTTCCGTCACGATCAATAATCGTAACTGCCTGATTTGCACGCACAATGCCGCGTTTGATACGTCCAACACCGATAACACCTACATAGGAGGTGAAATCTAAGGAAGAAACCTGTAATTGCAGAGGACCATTAATATCAGCCTCAGGAGGACTTACCTTTTCAATAATAGTATTGAATAAAGGTTCCATGTTATCGCCGTGCTCGTTAGCATCTAAGGAAGCCCAGCCTTGAAAAGCTGAAGCATAAACGACCGGGAAGTCTAACTGCTCATCAGTAGCGCCTAAGTTATCAAAAAGATCAAAAACTTGATCGATAACCCAATCTGGGCGAGCCCCTTCGCGATCGCACTTATTGATAACTACAATTGGTTTTAAACCGGCTGCAAAAGCCTTCTGAGTTACAAAACGTGTTTGCGGCATCGGGCCGTCAACAGCATCGACTAATAATAAAACAGAGTCAACCATTGACATGACACGTTCAACTTCACCGCCGAAATCAGCATGGCCTGGAGTATCTACGATATTGATGCGATAGCCATTCCAGTTAATAGCAGTATTTTTGGAAAGAATGGTAATGCCGCGCTCTTTTTCAATATCGTTAGAGTCCATAACACGCTCTTGACCTAACTCATTACGATCAAGGGTGCCTGACTGACGCAGAAGTTTGTCTACCAGAGTTGTCTTACCGTGATCAACATGCGCAATGATAGCGATGTTGCGGATTTTCTGAACATCCATGTTTATACCCTGTGTGATTTTTAATTGCTTGGATTACAAGCTTGATTAGAGATAGAAATATTTGCGATATTTTAGCTTATTTTTGACCTTCATTACATTTTTTTTACGAGTAACCTGGTATTTGCTCTTAATATGGGCGAGGAATTCGTGTAAAACATCTCGCGCAAAAGGGCAATTAATAGTTAAAATATAATGGGATTTTTTAATACGGATTCTATTGTGAAAGAACTTATAATTTATTTTATTCGCCGCGTCAGACGTGATAGCTTAGGTTTAGAAGCTGCATCTTTAGCTTTTACTTCTGTTTTAGCCTTAATTCCTGTTTTAAGTGTGGTAATGTCGATTTTTGCGGTAGTACCATCCTTTTCTCAAGCCAGAGATGCCTTAAAAAATTTTGCTGCGGCAAATTTTATGCCGGTTTTTTATGATGCTATAAATTCTTATGTTAGTTCTTTAGTTGAGCATGCCGGCAGCTTAACTTTAACAAGTACGCTATTTTTATTTGTCATAGCATTCATGTTGGTAAGATCTATAGATAATGCTTTAAATAGAATCTGGCGAGGAGGTAAGCGTCGCTTAGGCAGCAAAATGGCTATTTATTGGACCTTGCTGACGCTAGGACCTATGGCTTTGGGATTAATAATTTGGATTTTTACCAAAGTATTAAGTTATGCATTTTCTTCAGGTACAGGAATTGAAATTCCAGTATTAATTGCTTATTTTATTTTTCCAATTATCATTGAAATTGTTGTAATTACTGCTCTTTTTACGATTGTCCCTGCGGTTAGTGTTAAGCTTCAAGATGCCTTTTTAGGGGCTGTGCTGGTAACTGTGGCTTTTGAAATTTCTAAAAAACTTTTTAGTACATTTGTTTTAAATTTTTCAAATTATGAGGCTTTATATGGCGCATTAGCGGCGCTGCCGGTACTTATGATTTGGATTTATATTAACTGGTGGCTAGTTTTATTAGGTGCAGAATTTACCGCTACCTTAGGGATAATCCGTTCTGGAATGAGCGAAAAAGTTCCAAGCTTTATGCTGATGCTTGCTAATATGACTGGATCAACCTTAGGTTCAGATTCACTTAATGAATCCCGCAGAAAGCGCAGTCATATAAAAATTAAGGTTTCTGCACGCCGTTAATTTTAGGCATAATTCCTGGCCGCTTTTCTCCTCTTTCAATAGCATCAAGCTTAAAAAGAGGAGAATTTATAGTTCCCTTTAACTCTAATGTAGAACTGCTGTCTAAGGGTAAGCTGACTAAATGCATTTGGCCGTTTAATTTTAATGTATTTAAGTCAAGCTGGGCAAAAGCGTGAATTTTGGAGCTGATTGTTTCGCTGTTAAATTGCATTTTGCCAAGGCGCCCGTCGAATTTACAGCTAAAAACAGGTTTAATTAGGCCGCAGTCAGCATCTCTTAGCGCATATAGCATTTGCGTTAGATCAAGCGTATAAGATTTTTTATCTCCGCCGTTGAGCAGATCTAAGCCAAAGGCAGAAATTAGGATTTTTTCTCCAGAGGCTTTTATTTCTCCCTGCAAATCGTGCCAAAAATTTTCTTTTTCATATATACCTTTTAGAGTAAGTTCAAAGTCTAAAGCTCCGCTTAAGGTATGAGGAATTAAAGAAGAATTCAGGGACGAAAGTTCAAAATTATGGGCTGAAGCTATAGCAAAAAAGTGATGGTTTTGGCGGTTGTATTGGATAGCGCCATTTATGCCTGATTCTCTAAATGTTAAATCACTTACTGTAAGATTTATAAGATCGTCAGTAAGATTTGCTAGCAGGTCAAGATTATAAATATATAGGTCGCTATAAAAGGTATTTTTAATTTTTAATTGGGCTGTTGCAGCCTTATTGCAAAATTTGCCTTGTTTATCAAAACTAAAATTATCTAGATTTCCATCAATAGTTTTGATTGATAGAGGAAGATCTTCCATATGAGAAATAAATTCTATATTTTTCAGATCAAGCTTATTTATAGTTACAGGACATATCAGTTTATTTTTTAAATTTTCTACAAATTTATCTGTAGGTTCGAATTTTACATGATTAAAAGAAAGCTTATCTATTTCAAGAAGCTGTGAATTAAAATTTGCAAGGATGCTGTAGTTGCCGTTGAGATAATCTCCCTGAGCTTTAAACGAGGAGGTATCGTCAAAGGTTGCCTGCAGTTGATTATTTTCGAATGTCAAATTGAGATCACTTAAGGTTATCTCGCCTATATTTCCTGTAAAATGGCCTTTAAGCTTATTTTGTTTAAAGTGCAGATCGTTAAAAATTCCACTAAGCTCGCCAAGATAAAGCTCATCTTGAGCAATACTTAGATTATCTAAGGTAGTGTTATCAGCATTTATTTCTAAAAAAGGGAGAGGATCCTTTATAATTATCCTTTTTAGGGATAGATCTTTGAAATTTAAAATTTTATTAAGGCGATGAAATTCTCCTGAGGCTTCAAGAAATCCTCCTAAAATATTTAATGAAAGCTTATCAAAGGTAAAAGCATCTGAATCTAGGTTGCCGCTAAACTGAAGATTTTTAATTTTTATCCCTAAAAATTCTCCTTCGTTAGCCTCAATCTGCGCTTGTTTTAAATTAATTTTTTGATCCTTTATAGTAATGTCTTTAAAATTTGCATCTGCTTTAGGCAGGAATATTTCTGCGCTTTTTAATGCTGAGGATACTAAACTTAAATTTTTAATTTTGACTGTTTTAAATCCAAGTTTTTCTTTTAGGAGTTTTTGATAAGTCTGTTCATCAAGCTGTACGTTACGAACATAAAGATCGTTAATGATGAAATCCTGATTATAAATAGCATCTTTAAGATCATATTCGCAATAAACCTCATCTATTGAGGAATTATCAAGTTTAAGTCCTTTAATTTTTAAGATATTCGGATAAAGAGCAGAAAACTCAATTTCGCTGAAATCTATATTTAAAGAAGAGCGCTCATTTAAAAGTTTTAGCAGAGGTTCTTTGACGTTATTGCCGTTAAAAAATACTATAAAAACAGCCAAGATTAGACAAATTATAATAAAAAAGAAGGCAAATATTTTTATAAGAAAATGCCAAAAAGATGGGGTGTTTTTATAGTATGTTGAATTCATTTAAGCTCCCATTTTGTAAAACCAGCGTTTTACTAATGCTAAAGCGCGCTTAGGATCCTGTTTTTTAAGTATAGGTGCTTTTTGATGCGCAAGCTTTAATAGTTCATGATCACGGGCAATATCAGCAACCCGCATAAAATTAAAGCCGCTTTGAGCTGTACCTATAACTTCTCCTGGGCCTCTGAGCTTTAAGTCATTTTCAGCAATCTTAAATCCGTCGTCATTATTTTTGATTACTTGTAAACGTTCTTGAATTAAGGCTGCTGCCTTAGGGTCATCTTCAGGGACATTGTATAACAGTACGCATGAACCTTGTATTTGCCCGCGTCCAACGCGGCCTCTAAGCTGATGCAATTGCGCTAGGCCTAATCTTTGCGCTCCATCAATAATGATAACTGAAGCATTAGGAACATCAACTCCTACTTCAACTATGGTTGTAGCTACTAAGATCTGAATTTTATTTTTGATAAAATCATCCATGACCTGCTGTTTTTGCGCGGGTTTCAATTGTCCATGCAGGAGGGCGCACTTTATGTCAGGCAAGGAGCGCGAAATCTCCTTGAAAACATTTTGTGCCGAAGATTGATCTTCTGCATGCTCGCCTATAAGAGGGCAAACCCAATAGATTTGCTGTCCCATTTCACAGACATTGCGCAAATGAGAGATCAGTTCACGGCGTCTTCTATCTAAAACCATGACGGTAATAATTTTTTTACGTCCAGGAGGCTTGTCATAAATAGAGCTTACATCTAGATTGGAGTAAATGGCCAATTGTAAGGTCCTAGGTATAGGTGTGGCGGTCATGACTAATTGATGCAGACTTTCTCCCTTAGGAGCTTTTTTTAAGAGTGAGGACCTTTGTTCAAGCCCAAAACGATGCTGTTCATCTATAACAGCTAAGGCTAGATTTAGGTACTTTACGTTTTCTTGGAAAACACTATGGGTACCGATGATTATATTTGCAGAACCGTTAGCAATTTCTTTTAAAACCTGTAAACGTTGGTTTTGCGGCAAAGAAGAATGCAAAAGTACAATATTTACGGCAAAAGGACTTAAGAATTTCTGAAAGCTCTTATAGTGCTGAATGGCAAGAAGCTCAGTTGGAGCTAATAATACGCATTGCTTGCCGTTACGGCAAACCTGCAAGCAGGCCATAATTGCTACTAGTGTTTTTCCTGAGCCAACATCTCCTTGTAATAAACGAAGCATAGGGACAGTTTTATTTAAATCATTGCATATTTCTTTATAAGCGTTTAGCTGTCCGTCAGTAAGCCTAAATGGCAGAGAATCTATGAGTTTTTGCTCAATTTGCGGATCTATAGCTATGCTTTCGGCTTTATGCAAAAGATTGTTATCTTTAAGCTGAAGTAAAGTAAGTTGATAGGCTAAAAGTTCTTCATAACAAATTCGTTTAAAGGCTTTTGTAGCAAATAAATTGAATGGAGAGCCATCCTGAGGAGGCAAAGGTGCGTGAATAGTTAATATAGCTTCAGTTAAACTTAAGGAAAAGGGGTTTTCTTCAGGCATTAATAATTCATCTAAAGGTAAGGCTTGCAGTCTAGATGTTACGGTTGCGATGATTTTTCTTAAGTTTTGCTGGGGTAAAGTTTCAGCTAGATGGTATATTGGGGTTAATGTTGTTTCCGGGGCTGGCTCTTGTCCATTTTGCAAGAAGGTTATTTGAGGATGTTGTAAACATAAACGGCCGTAATAATCTCTTTTGCTCATGCCAAAAAGCAGTACTTCCTGATTCAAAACTAATTTGCTGGTGAAATATGGCAGTGAATTAAAAAATACGGCTTCAATTTTGCCAGAATCATCGGTTAAAGATACTTTTAGCACTTTGCCTTTAAGGTTATGTGTTGCAAGTACTCGTGCTTTTATTAAATAATAGCGATCTTCTTCTAAGGCATCAGCTATAGGAGTAATTTTAGTTTTATCAAGATAACGAAAAGGAATATCAAAGCAAATATCAAAGAGAGTATTAAAGCCTAGATCCTTTAATATTTGCGCATAACGTTTACCTACTCCAGGCAAAGATTCTAAAGCATTACTTTGATAATAGCTGTCGTTATCTGAGATCAAGATTAAGTCCTTAAAGTAATTGTTTGATGAATATAGATGCTTTAAGACGTTTGACTTTACGTAATAAGCGTTTTACCTCTTCTGGATAATTTTCAAAATCCTCAATATCTGAAGATGATTTAATTTTGGTAGTATTTTTTAATAAATATTGCTGTTCATGCATGAACTTTTCTTTAAGCAGATGGTTAGGATCATGAATTATAAGACCATTTTCTAAATCTAAAGACCATGCTCGAGGATTTAAGTTATTTCCTGTCATTAAAGCTAGATTCTGATCTACATATATTCCTTTGACATGATAGGTATTCTGTCCATCAGCCCATAAACGAATGTCAAGCTGATTTTTATCTATATATTTTTGATGACTTTGTATAAATTCTTTTAAATTAAGCTCATAGATATATGGAACAGCTCCGACAGCTGAAAATTCTTCATCTTTGCGAATAAAGAAATCGTTAGCAACTTTATCTCCAACGACTAGAGTCATATGTATGCCGCGCTCTAATGATTCATTTAAAGCGTTTAACAATACTTTAGGAGGATTGAAGTAAGGAGTGCAGATAAATAGATGCTCTTTAGCTGCACCAATTAACCATAAGAGGTCGCGATTGAGCAAATTATGCCGTTTGCCCAAACCGGCTACAGGAGTAATTCCAACTTCATTTTTATGGATCCAGCCGCTTTTGAATGAATATTGAACCTCTGTTAAATGACGGCGTAATTGTTTTATTTCATCACGCATTTCTTTGGCAGCCTTAACTAAACCTTGCGAGAAATCTTGAACTGCAAAGTTTGAGTGAAAAGCTTCTGTAGCAAAAGAACATAAGGCATCAGCTAAACCAGCACTATGAATTTCATGATAGCGATCTAAACGATAGCGATCTGCATAATTCATATATACATTATTTATGCTGGCTCCAGAATATAAAACGGTATCGTCAAAGACAAAACCTTTCAGATGCATGACGCCAAAGATTTCTCGGCGTTTAACAGGCACACCGTATATAGCCGGAGGAGCTTCGCAATTTAAGGCCTTTTTATAGTAAAGCTCACTATTGCCTAGGGAAGGCTCTTTTCCGATTAATCCGCGCTGAGCTCGATGAAAGTCGACGTAAACTCTAATATATAGCTTAGGATTTTTAGCTTTAGCTTCATAAAGCGCATCTAATACCTCGCGTCCGGCCTCATCATCTTGTAAATATAAAGCTGTAATTAGAATGCGCGTTTGTGCTGAGGCAATAAGTTCTAGAATGCGATGATGACAGCGCGAAGGAGTTTCTAATATGTTATAAGATTTTGCCTCTACAGGAATACATGGCAATTGTTGCAAACGAGTTTGACAATAAAATGTTGTAGGCAAAGCTTTTTTTAAAAATAGCATCAACTTTCCTTTTTAAGTTAAATTTTTGCTGTTGCAGTTTCAAGCCAGCTTATTTCAGTATCTGTAAGTGTTGTGGCCGCATTTTTTATAACGTTCTTGACATTTTGATGATAGTCATTAAGCCAATCAATTTCTTTATCTGATAATAGCTCGGTATTGATAATACGCTTATCAAATGGAACTAAAGTTAAAGGAGAAAAGCACAGCATATGCGATAGTCCCGGCTGTGAGCAATTTTGCACTACCAATAGATTTTCAAGACGGATACCATAAGCATTTTCTTTATAAAATCCTGGCTCATCAGAAATGATCATGCCTGCTTGTAAGGGGACGTTTGATCTGCGTAATGAAATTTGCTGCGGACCTTCATGTACAGAAAGTAAGTGTCCTACGCCATGACCTGTACCATGGGCATAGTCAAGGCCGTAATCCCATAGAGGTCTTCTAGCTATAGCATCTAATTGCTGTCCAGAGGTTCCTTTAGGAAAGATTAGAGTAGAGAGAGCTATATGTCCTTTAAGCACTAGGGTAAACATATTTTTCATCTCGTCGCTTAAGCCAGGTCCTACTAAAACTGTTCTGGTAATATCAGTGGTGCCATCAAAATAATGAGCACCGCTGTCTATGAGATATAAGGGATCTTCTCCTAAACAGCGAGGGGTAGATACCTCTGCATGATTATAATGGCACATAGCAGCATTTGGACCTAAAGCTGAAATAGTAGCAAATGAAGGTTCAATATAGCCTTGTTCAACTTTACGGAATGATTCAGCTCTATCAGCTAAAATGGCTTCATCGGTATCTTCAACTGCTCTTTTGAAAGTTTCTGTATCAGAGATTTTCTCAACTTTGGTTAAATCATCAAGCCAGGCTAAGAAACGGCACATGGCAATTCCGTCTTTAATATGAGCCTTATATTCGCCGGCAATTTCTAATTGATTTTTACATGCCTTGGGGAGCTGGCATAAACCTAGGCCGCAGGTAACTTTAGCTCCGCCGGAATAGAGAATTTCTAATACATGTGCATTGACAGTATCAGGATCAACATATACTGCACATGACGAAGTGCACAGACGCTCTAAAACATCCTCAAAGCTTGATTCGGGGAAGATATCAATATGACCAAAATGAGCTTCCAGATCGGCGGCCATCTCTTCGTCTAAGTGACGGTCGTCTATATACCATTCTAGAGTTGAATTTGAATAGGCTACCATTTTGCAGTTAACAATAGGCAGGTATTTGCGATCATTGCCGCGAATATTTAAAAGCCAGCAAATACTTTCAGGATCGCAAATAATAGTAGCGTCTAGATCTCGATTACGCAGTTCAGTTGCCAAGTTTTTGCGTTTTTGCGGTGATGGACATCCATTAAATTCATCTGGAAAAATCATAACTTTTGAGTATTCTTTTTCAGGGCGGTTTTCCCAGATCATATCTACAAGATTTTGTTTTAAAGGCACGATTTCCAGATCTAAAGCATCAAGATCATTTTTTAATTCTTGATAGGTTTTATAGCTGATGCAGCGCAGATCAATGCCGATGCGTGAATGCTTTTCAAGTATTTCTCCAAACCACATCTGGGGCTTTATTTGTGAGATATCAAAAGCATCAAAACAATCTTCATCAATTTGCTCATGTACTTGCACTAAATAGCGGCCGTCAGTAAATACACAGGCGGCCTTTTTAAGAGGATATTTAGCATTAGCAGTAATAATTTTGCTTTTATGTGAAGAAAAATCCTCATTTACATGCGAAGCAACGGCAATACATCCTGCACTGCCAGTAAAGCCGCTTAGATAACGCAGACGCTGACAGTCATCTGTAAGCTCAAATGATAGGTATTCATCATCATGAAAAATCAAGGCTGCATCTAAATTTTGAGACAGCATCGCCTTTTCTAAGGCTAATAAACGCTGACGATAAAGAGGATTATTTTGTTCAGGCATATCGAAAAAGTTTAGAAACTCCCCCATATACATATAATAGATAAAGAAAAAAGGAGTTATTCTTGGAAACAAGAGTGCATTAACATCTTAGCACATAGCCTATTTTCTATCAAAAACACCTATAGCTAAATATTTTAAGGTTGAAGCATGTCTGATTCATTGCCTACAAATCCTTTATTGAATTTTTCAGGATTTCCTAAATTTTCACAAGTAAAGCCCGAGCATTTAAAGCCTGCTTTAGAGCATTGTATTGAGAATTGCCGTCAGTTGATTATTGATCTGTGTAAGCGAGAGGGGGCTGCTCCTAGTTATTCTAAGCTCTTAGTCCCCATTGAAGAGGCTGACGATAAACTATCAAGAGTTTGGTCAATAGCCAATCATTTAAATAATGTTTGTAATACAGAGCCTTTGCGTAAGGCTTATGACGAATGTTTGCCTCTGATTTCTGAATATACATCTTGGGTAGGCCAATACCGTCCGTTATATGAAGCTTTATTAACTTTATCAAAGAGTGCTGAATTTAAGGGCCTGTCTTTTGCTAAACGCCGGGCTATTGAAAATTCATTGCGCGATTTTCGCTTAAGCGGCGTTGATTTAGATCCGCAGAAGCAAAAACGCTATACAGAAATTTCTTCAAGACTTTCTCAGCTGCAAGCAAAGTTTGCTAATAATGTCTTAGATGCTACTCATAGCTTTATTTTAGAAATTAAAAACTTTGATGATCTAAAAGGTCTGCCTGCAGGAGCTATTAAGCTTGCAAAGAGCGAGGCTCAGGCCCGAGGGAAAGAAGGATGGGTGATTACCTTAGATATGCCTTCTTATATTCCATTTATGACTTATGCTGATAATCGCAGCTTAAGACAAAATTTATATGAGGCTTATGTCAGCCGTGCTTCAGAGACAGGTCCTGATGCAAATAAGTGGGACAACAGCGAAGTAATTGAAGAAATTTTGGCTTTGCGTCATGAAATGGCTAATTTGCTAGGCTTTGATTCCTATGCTCATTTGTCCTTAGCAACTAAGATGGCGCCTAATCCTCAAAAGGTCGTAGATTTTTTAACTGATTTAGCTGAGAAATCTCGGCCGCAGGCTCTTGAAGAGATGCAGCAATTAAGAGCCTATGCTAAAAAATGCGGGGCTGACTATGAGTTGGAGCCTTGGGATTTATCTTATTGGTCAGAAAAGCTTCGGCAGGAACGTTATGCTTATAATGCTGAAGAATTGCGTCCTTATTTCCCCATTGATAAGGTAATTTCCGGCTTATTTGAATGTGCTCATCGTTTGTATGCAGTTTCCTTTAAAGAGCGCAGTGGCGATGATGTTTGGAATGAAAACGTCCGTACCTATGATATTTATGAAGATAAATTTGGCAGCTGCATCGGTACTTTCTATATGGACCTTTATGCAAGAGCAGGAAAGCAGGGCGGGGCATGGATGGATGAGTGTTTAACTCGCCGTCATCGAGCAGATGGAACCTTACAGTTGCCAGTAACTTATTTGGTTTGTAATTTTACTCGTCCAGTTGATGGAGCACAGTCTCAGCTTACTCATGATGAGGTAGTAACTTTATTCCATGAATTTGGCCATGGCTTAAATCAGTTATTAACACGTATTGACGTTGCTGATGTCTCCGGAATTAACGGAGTTCCTTGGGATGCTGTTGAATTGCCTTCTCAGTTTAATGAAAACTTTGCTTGGCAAAAGGAAGCCCTGCCTTTGCTCTCGGGGCATGTTAATACTCATGAACCATTAGCTCAAAGCAAGATTGATAGTTTGCTAGCTGCAAAAAATTTCCATTCTGCTATGGCTATGCTGCGTCAGCTTGAATTTGCTCTTTTTGACTTTAGATTACATCTTGAATATAAGTGCGGGCTTAAAGGTCAGGTAAATAAGATTTTAAATGAGGTTAGAGAAAAGGTTGCAGTGGTCCCTGTAAGCCCATTGAATCGTTTTGCTAACAGTTTTTCCCATATTTTTGCAGGAGGCTATGCTGCCGGTTATTACAGCTATAAATGGGCTGAGGTATTAGCTGCCGACGCATTCGGACGTTTTATCGAAGATGGCATTTTTGATCGTAAAGCCGGACAGGATTTTGAGGATTTAATTCTCTCCTGCGGAGGTGCCTGCGATATGATGGAGAATTTTGTGAAGTTTAGGGGGCGCGAGCCTCAGGTTGAGGCTTTGCTTGAACAAAGCGGGATCAATTATTAAAAATTAATCAGGGTTATCCAAAAGCCTCTTAATTTTATTAGCTGTATAATCAAAGCTATTTTTAATTAGGAGGCTTTTTTAGTATCTAGCGCCGGCTATCTTTATTTGCCAAATTTTTAGGATCTGGCAATAAAAGTCCGCCTATACTTTGAGCAGGAATTGCTGTAATTGAGCGGGTTTGGCGATTTATTTCGAATATTTTTACAGAAATCTTATCACCAAGACGCAATTTGACTTCACCATTTACAGTCATAATTCCTAAATCGCCATCTAAGATAAAAGCATCGCGATTGTCGCTTATAAATACCGACGGGACAAAAACCATAGCCCCATTCTCATCAAGAATGACGCGCAGACCGCCTCTGCTTAAATCAAACACTTCAGCCTCAAAGACAGTTCCTTTAGCAATATCTGGTTTTAAATAATCCATATACAGCCAATCACGGACATCTCGTTCAGCCATGCGGTTAGTGCGGCGAGCTAGGTTCATTTTTTGCAATAGCTCTTCATCAGGAAGCTTAGGGTGATCGGCATTTACTACAATAGCTTTAAGCAAGCGATGATTTACCATATCGCCGTATTTGCGGATGGGGGATGTCCAGGTTGCATAATTTTCTACGCCTAAAGCATAATGAGGCGCAGGAACAATGCTCATTTGAGAGAAAGCCTGTAATCTGCGTATGCGGCAATCCATATAATTGTCATGCTGCTTATTAGCAAAGCGACGGATCTCGTTATATCCTTGTAAGCTATCGATGCCTGATGGAGGAATTGGACATTGCTCTTGCTCAAGCAAAGCAAGAATATCCTTTTTCTTATCCATGTCAAAGCCGCTGTGAACATTGAAAATACCGCAATTGAGCTTTTCTTTTAAAAATTCACCTGCACAAATATTGGCTGCAATCATGGCTTCTTCTACAATTTGATTGGCAATACGGCGGTAATTTACCTCAATATGATCTAAAGAACCTTCTTTAGTTAAAATAAATTCATAATCAGGATGATTACGGAAAGAAGCTGCATGGGTTGCTCTGTAATTGTCGCGGACTTTGGTAAATTCCACTAATATCTTTAAGAGCTTAATGATATTTTCTTCAGGTACTTTTGCATTTTCTTTACCCTCCAAATAATCTGAAACTTCGTTATATACAAGCTTGCCTTTAGAGATTATATTTGCAAGGATAAATTTAGTTGCACTAAAATCTAGTCTGCCATCTGGATCGCAGTGCATAATTCCTACCAAGGTAGGGCGGGATTGTCCTGGCCTTAAAGAGCATAAATTATCAGAAAGAGCGCGGGGAAGCATAGGGATATCATGCCCTGGCAAATATATTGAAAATGCCCGATTAGCTGCTTGATCGTTAAACTTGGATGTTTCGCTTATATAACCGGTAGGATCAGCAATGGCGACATAAAGTTTAAAGCCGGATGCATCTTTTTCTATATATAGAGCATCATCCATGTCTTCAGTGTGAGCACTGTCGATAGTAACAAAATCAAGGGCAGTTAAATCAGTACGCTCATAAGTACTTTCTAAAAATTCAAAAGCTTCATCGTCAGGCTCTTTTAAGGGCAGATCATAGCGGCGCAAAGATACTTTCCAGGGCGCCTTAGGATCGTTCTTTTTACAGATAAGTTCAATAATATCTGCTTTAAAGACATGACCTTTTAAAGCATGGGAAAACAGGTTGCAGATAACAAAATCGCCATTATGTAAAGGAGTTTTATCCTCAGGTCGCTTATCGATTGCAATAATGCGGTTTTTGATATTGGGGTGATCTGCAATTACATAAATTTTGCCATTTGCAATGGAAACGCAGGCGACGAAGCGTTTTAAATTAGCTTCAATAAGTTTTTGAGGTATGGCATGCTGCCTGCCATTGCTGTCTTCTTCTATAAAAGCACTGATGCGATCACCGTGCATAACATTGCGCATGTCATTAGGTGCAATGAAATAAGATTGGTCACGGTCAACCTCTAGAAAACCAAAACCGCGATCAGTAGCCTTAACGCAGCCTTCTTTTTTTACTTTTTCGCGATCAAATTTCTGTTTGAGCTCGCGTAAAGCTGGATCGTTGAATAACATAGTTTCTCCAAATTTAATAACGTTGCAGATTATAACAATTGTCGGTGCCTAGAGGAGTTAAGTATTTAAAAAAGATTTTATACTTAATTTTATCCGGTACGGATAATAAAAACAGAAACTCTAAATTAGGATCTTTAAGGAAGATTTCCTAATTTAAGATTTTATTTTTGTTAAAATATAAAATCTGTTTGATTTTTATATTGCGAGAGAGTTCCATGCTGTCAGATTGGATCAATGAAATGCGTCCAAGGACGCTTCTTTTAGGTTTTACTAATTGCGCTTTAGGCTGTGCATTAGGCTTTTATTATGGTGATGTGTCTTTGTATACCATAATTACTGCCGTATGCATAGTAATAACCGGAGTCATGCTGCAGATTTTATGTAATTTTGCTAACGATTATGGTGATGCCTATCGTCAAGCTGATGGCAAAAATCGTAAGGGCCCGATCAGAGCAGTGATGGTTGGGGCTATTTCCTTGACTCAATTACGCAAAGGCATGGCGGTGGTGACCATTTTGGCAACCATATGCGGAGCTTTAGCTGTATTTTTGGCTGTAGGAAATAATCTTCAGGTATTATCTTGGTTTATTTTCCTAGGAGTTATATCTATATTAGCGGCTTTGTTTTATACCATAGGCATGGCTTACGGCTATAAAGGTTTTGGTGATATAGCTGTTTTTATTTTTTTCGGATTAGTAGCGGTTATTGGTTCGCAAATTTTAATTACTGCAGCAAGTGAAAACGGTTTGGATATGTACCCTGATACTTTGCTTTTAGGCATAAGCTCGGGCTTAGGCTCAGTAATGGTTCTACATGTAGCGAGTACTCGTGATATTATAGAAGATCGTCAGAACGGCAAGCATACTCTGGCTTCTTTTTTGGGTTTTAAGCTGTCAGGGATATATTTATTAGCTTTGTTAGTAGGTACAATTCTTACCTCTGTTGCAGCATGCGTTTTTTCTCATAAAGTCTGGGAGTTATCGGTAATTATTTTTGCATTGATACCTTTGGTAGCTGCATCTTTTAGAACCGTTAAAAATATAAATAAGCCTGAAAAAGTGGCTCGCGAACTTAAATACACTGCTTTAGGCTGTGCAATTCATCATACAGCGTGGATTATTGTATTGACTTTAGATTTTTGGGTTTATGCTTAACGTCTCCAGAAAATTCTAGTAAAACATAAAAGTACAGGTAAAATTTCCAGACGTCCAAGCAGCATATCCAGACCAAAGAGGAAATAGAGTTCATCGCGTAAAGAAACGTTATTTATAGAGGGATTAATTGTAGGACCCATGCCTTGACCGATATTAGATAAGGATGAAACCGTAAAGGTGAAGGCGTCGCCTGGTTCTAGTCCATAGCTAGCTGCAATTACAGATGAGGTTGCAGTCACAAGTAAATAGGCAACTAAATAGGTAACTACGGCTCGCATAGTATTGCTATCAATCGGACGCTTATTGTAGCGCGGTTCGATCATGGCATGTGGATGTAAGCTTTTAACAATTTCTGTTTTAAACATCGAAAAGCATACAACAATTCTGAAAATCTTAATGCCGCCGGCTGTAGATCCAGCACAGCCGCCGATGCCTAAAATCATGGTGAATACGATTGTGGCAAAGGAGTTCCATTGAGAGAAATCTTCAAGACTGAAGCATGTTGAAGATAAGACTGCAATTACATTGAAAAAAGCTATTCTAAAAGCATGTTCGATATCATAGTTATTAAATTTTATAAGAGTAATAGCGATGCTTATAGATAGAACAACGATAAAGACTAAATAATAGCGCACCTGTTCATCACGGAAAAAATCAAAGAAATCATCCGCAAGAGATCTTAAGATTAGCAAAAATGGGCAGCTGCCTAAAAACATAAATACCATAGCAGTATAGTGTATGAAGGGGCTTGCATCGTTCATAGAAGCATCTATAGGCATCATGCCTCCAGTTGAGACGGTGCAAAGGGCACTATTTATAGCTAAAAAAGGATCGAAGCCGCCTAAATAATAAAAGAAGCTGCACAGCGCGGCTGTAAGCAGATACCAAGATAAGATGCTTAAAGCCATAGTTTTAATGTGCGGGGTATTTTTGGCATTGCCATCAAAAGATGTTGATTCTGTTTTAAATAAAGCCATGCCTCCCATAGCAATATTCGGCAGAATTGCTACGCCTATAACTACGAAGCCAATGCCTCCTAAGAATTGCAGAATTGAACGCCATAGTAAAATTGCCGGCGGCCGACTGTCCAAATTGGAAATTACGGTACTTCCAGTTGTAGATAGCGCTGAAGCACTTTCGAAAAATGATGAGGCAAAATTTAGGTCAGGCAGGATAGTATAAAAGGGAATAATTCCTAAAAGGGTCATACATAACCATAAGACGCCTGTAAATAAAAAAAGCTCACGTAAAGAAGCTTTGAGACTTGCGTTTTTGCTGAAAAAACGTAAAAGTGCTCCTATAGCAGTTCCAACAGCAGCAGTAAGTAAAAATTCTAATGTTCCGGGGGTTTTACTGAATAAGGCATATAGAGCTGGAACTATAGCAATAATGCCCAGCCAAAAAAGGGAAGAACCTAAAAGTTTTGTTATAAGACGAAGGTCAACTACCATTTGGGGATCCAGAAAGAATGTGGTCTGCACATTTTGACTAAACTACGCATTTGACGATGATCTGATAGATAAGCTAAAAGATGATCGCCATCTTCAATTACTAGGTCAGGCGTAGGCATTAGGAGCTTACGGCCCCTTAAAATTAATCCTAGAGTAACCCCTGCAGGGAATGTAAGATTTTCTAAACGTCTGCCTATAACGACACTGCCAAACTTTGAACCTTCAAGCGCAAGTTCAATAGCTTCACTTTCTCCTTGACGGAATAAAGTGGTGCTTTCTACGCCTTCTTGACGAATGTTAGATAGCAAGGCAGAAATGGTAGCATCCTTAGGAGAGAGAATAGTATCGATTTCAGAGCGCTCTCCTTGAGCTAAATCGTAGTAGCCAGAATTTTTAATTACGGCAAGAGTTCGGATATTATGCATGCGTCTTAAAATTAGCGAAGCCATGATGTTTTTTTCATCAGTAGGAGCCGCTGCAATAAAAAGGTCGCTTTTATCAATGTGCTCTTCGTGTAAAAATTCAATATCTATAGGGCTGCCGTGATAGACCTCAATTGAGGTGTCATAAAGATTAGCCGCTGAACGTTCGGCTCTTTGAGCATCTTCTTCAATCAGCTTGACGCGATAACGCTCAGAGAGGGATCTAGCTAGAGCATCTGCAATATGAGTGCCGCCTGCTATAGTGATATTAGATAATGCTTTTTTTAAAGGTACAATTGCTGTTAATTGACTTAAAGCACGTTCACGCTCACAGCAAAAGTATAATGTGTCACCTGGCTTGAAAACATCTTTTTTAAAGTCTTTTACGTATTTTCCGCGACGATATAGAGCTAAAGCTACAGCTTTGCCATCAAAGCTTTCAAATTTTTCAACAGGCGCTCCGGTAAGTTTTCCTCCAACTGCCACTTTAGCTGTAGCAACTAAAACTCTGCCATTAAAGCAGGAGCCAACAGCTGAGGTTCCAGGCAATTCGATAAGGTCGCAGATATCATCGGTGATGATATGTTCTGGCGATATAACATGATCTATGGGGACTGCATTAGAGCCAAATAGGCTATCGGCCTCGCGTAGATAGTCAATGGATCTAATTCTGGCAATTTTTCTAG
Source organism: uncultured Succinatimonas sp. (assembly GCA_905201175.1). Lineage (GTDB taxonomy): Bacteria > Pseudomonadota > Gammaproteobacteria > Enterobacterales > Succinivibrionaceae > Succinivibrio. Next base: position 29,879 of record CAJKNC010000001.1, on the reverse strand, counting down.
GGATGCGAAATAAAAATGCACCGACACTGCAGGCGGTAATATTTACTTCATCGTCAGGGGTGGCTGCAACTAATAATTCTGTGTTTTCAGCTCCAGCATTGCGCAATACTGTAGGTGAGGCAGGGTTTCCGATGACTACTCGCAGATCAAGACGGTTACCTGCCTGAGACAAGTCTTCGGAAGCATTATCTACCAGTGTTACAGCGTGGCCGGCATTAACAAGGTATTTCGCTAGTTCAATGCCGACATTTCCAGATCCTAATATAATGATCTTCATACAGTTTTTTAGTGACGCGGGCATAAAAGAAGCCATCGCCGCCATCTTCTCCTGGAAGGTTTTGATACAAGCTGACGTTTTGTCCTTTCATGTTGAAAGGCAATAAAGAAGCATTTGGATGACGATCTAAAAATTTCTGTATGCGTGTTTCATTTTCAGACTTCAGGATGGAACAAGTTGTATAAACTAAAATACCGCCAACTTTAAGTCGTTCAAAAAGTGTATCTAAGATTTTATCCTGACTATGGTTTAAGGCTTCAATATCTTTTTGCCGTCTGAGCCATTTTATATCAGGATGACGCCTGATAACCCCAGTGCCTGAACAAGGTACATCAGCTAAAATTTTATCAAAGACCCCCTCAACTCCCTTAAGTCCGTCAGCTGCATCACTCTGCAATAGCTTAGGATTTCTTCCTAAACGCTTGAAGGTCTGTGATGTTGCTTTAAGTCTGTCTTCGCTGATGTCCGTACAAGTAAGATTAGCCTTTGGACATATATCCAGAATATGAGCACTTTTGCCGCCAGGTGCGCAGCAGGCATCTAAAACAGCATCACCTTCTTTTAGATCTAATAGCGGAGCAACTAATTGCGCTGAAAGATCCTGTACAGTTACCAAGCCTTGACTAAAGCGAGGTATTTTATTTACGCCTACAGGCTCATCTAATCTTAAGGCATTTTCAATTAAAGGGCTGCGTTTGGCATGAATTTCGTGATTATCTAAAATTTTTAAATAATCAATAGTAGATATTTTAGAATTTTCCACGCGCAGCCATAAAGGAGCATGTTCATTTGAATTTTCTAAAATAGTTTCAACTTGATCTTTGTAGTCTTGCTGTAAAGTCTTATAAAGCCAATCAGGGAAAGAGTATTTGATGGCTAAGTTATCGCTATCTTCTAATACAGCACCATTACGCAAAAAATTTCGTAAAATGGCGTTAACAAGCCCGGTCAAGGCTTTGCAGCGGCATAAGGAGCAAGCTCCGACAGTTGCCGCTACTACTGCGTGAGGTGGAGTACGAGTAAAAATAATCTGATAAATGCCGCTTAGAAGCAAGGCTCTAGCAGCAATAAAGCGTACGTTTAAGGAATGATTAAGATATTTACTTAAGGTTAAGTTTAATAAACGGCGATGGCGTAAAGTTCCATAAACTAATTCCTGTACGAAAGCTTTGTCTCGTTGCTCTAAATCTCTGGTGTACTCGGGTAAAGCTTCAGTTAGAGAACGGCCTTGCTCGATAGCGCTTATGCACATAGCAGCAGCAGCTCGTGAAGGAGCTCCAGCTGTAATGCTATTACTCAGAGCTTGATGCTGATATTTTTTTTCAGTAATACCAGATCTTTTATGTAAAGATAATTTTTTTTCAATTTTTGCTTTAGCAGCAGGGTGCTTTAAATGTAATTTTTCAGTCACAAATACTTCCTATGGCAAAAAGATCCGGACGAGAACGCGCTAAATCAGCAGCATTGACGCGTTTGTGGCCAGGTTCTTGTATTTGAGTAATGCATAAACTGCCATTTTGGCATCCGATAATAATACCGTCGCGATTGCATTCTAAAATCTCGCCGCAATTACCATATTTTACATATGGCTTAGCATCAAAGACCTTATAGGTAACATTGTTATGCTTTAAAGTAGCAATCGGCCAAGGATTAAGGCCACGGATCTTTAGGCATAACTTATCAGCAGTGAGAGTAAAATCAAGTGCGGATTCTTCTTTTGAAAGTTTTTGCGCATAAGTTGCAAGGCTTTCATCTTGAGCTTCTGTTTTAAGGCAGCCATTTAAAATTTTAGGAACAGATTCAACTAAGGTTTGAGCTCCTAAAGCGGCTAATTTTTCAAATAGGCTAAGAGATGTATCGTTATCAGTAATATCTAAGGTGGCTTTAACATAAATATCGCCAGCATCTAAAGCTTTAGCAATTTTCATGATTGTGACCCCTGTCTGCTTGTCGCCGTTTAAAAGAGCTCTTTGAATTGGAGCAGCTCCTCTATACTTAGGTAGAAGCGAACCATGAACATTGATGCATCCGTAAGCAGGAGCATTTATAATCGCTTCTGGCAAAATTATGCCGTAAGCTACAACAATAAATAGATCGCTTTTTAAAGCTATAAAGTTTTGGATATCAGCGTCATCTTTAAAGTTTAGCGGAGTTCTTACTTCGATGCCGTATTTCTGCGCTAAAGTTTTTACCGGAGAAGGGGTAAGTTTATGTCCTCGTCCACAAGGTCTGTCTGGCTGAGTGTAAACAACTTTAGGTTTTAAATTTGCATCAATTAAAGCTTGAAGATGAATAGCGGCAAAATCAGGCGTGCCAGCAAAAATGATATTTTTGTCCATGCATTTCCTTAGGAGAGTTAGCTCCATACAAATCAGTTATTCGCCTTTATGAAGATCTTTGAGAATTTTTCCGTATTTTTTCTTTAAGCGCTCTTGTTTTAGTCTAGAGAGTTTGTCGACAAAAACTATGCCATTTAAATGATCTGTCTCATGCTGTATGCATACAGCTAGCAAGCCTTCAACATCATTAAGCTCCTGATTTTGACCATTTACATCTTGATAGCTGACGCTGATACGAGGATAGCGCATAACGGTATCTTGATAGCCAGGTACAGATAAGCAGCCTTCTTGAGATTCAATCATTTCTCCGTCAAGTTTGGTAATTTTAGGATTAATGAAAATCATCTGTTTTTTCCCTTGTATGTCATCTTCATCTGGGATATCAATTACAACGATTTTTTTATTAATGCCAATTTGTGGAGCCGCTAAACCTATACCTTCATTTTTGTACATAGTGTCGAACATATCAGCACATAATTGCTTTAATTCTTCATCAAAAACATTAACAGTAGCGTTTGGTTTTCTTAAAATCTCATCAGGATAGATTACAACGTTGCGAATAGTCATATTAGTCCTCTATTAAAACTAAGCTAAGTTTACCATTTTCAGAACTTTATTTTGATAAAAGAGCAGAAAAAAGCAATAGATTGAAAAAAGGCATAGACTGCCTATTTTAATAAAATTAAGGCGATGTATTTGCTTAGGCATTGTAAAATATTTAGGGGTAAACAGATTTAGGATTAATCATGGAAGATAAAGATAAGCCATGGAAAGAGGGGGATTCTTGCCCCCAGTGCGGAGCTCCTTTAGTGTTAAGGCATTCAGAGCGCGGTGATTTTTTAGGCTGCTCTGAATATCCAGCTTGTGATTTTTTAACCCCTGTTGCCATATCGCATAATGTAAAAGTCATATTAGAACTTAATGCAAGATGTCCCCAGTGCGGAGCTGTTTTGCAGGTAAAGCGCGGCCGCTATGGTCTTTTTATAGGCTGCTCTAATTATCCTGCTTGTAATTTTGTGGCCTCTCATAATCAGGAGGCGGAGGCAGATTGTCCAATTTGCCGTAAAGGCAGGCTGCAAAAGCGAAGTAATCGGCAGGGACGAATTTTTTATGCATGCAATCGCTATCCTAGCTGTGATTATGCTCTTCCGGGCAAGCCTGTAGCGCAAAGCTGTGATTGTTGTGGTTTTCCGTTAAAATATGAAAAAGTTACTAAAAAGGGAATAAGGCTTATATGCGGGAATCCCTTATGTTCTACACGCAGACGTAAAAAAGCGTCTGCTAGTAAAGAAAATACGTGATAAAATTCATATTATTTGTTTTTTGTGAGGATAAAAAATGGCTTTCGTTGCGATTTTAATGGGTTCTGACTCTGATCTCCCGCTTTTAGAAAATACCATGGCAGTTTTAAAAGGTTTTGGTATTAAGTATGAGGTGACTGTTGCATCTGCACACCGTACTCCAGATGAAGTTTGTGCTTATGTAACCGATGCTGAAAAGCGTGGATGTGCTGTTTTTATCGGTGCCGCTGGTTTAGCAGCTCATTTAGCAGGAGCTATTGCAGCCCGTACTACTAGACCTGTTATTGGTATTCCCTGTGACGGCGGTCCTTTGTCTGGCATTGATGCCCTTTATTCTACTGTACAAATGCCTGGCGGAATACCTGTGGCTTGTGTAGCTGTAGGCAAAGCAGGTGCTAAGAATGCCGCCTATTTAGCTGCACAAATCATGGCATTAAGCGATCCTGCTTTAGATGCTTTAGTTAAGGCTGATAGACAAAAAGCTAAGGAAGCAGTTATCGCTAAGAATCAAGCCTTGCAAGAAAAATTTAAGGCTTAAAATGATAGCTCAAGTTACCACTGAGTTAGACCGTGCTGTTGATGCTTTGCGTCAAGGCGCGGTTATTATTTGCCCTTCAGAAGGAGTGTATGGTTTAAGCTGTGATGCTACTAATGAAGAGGCAATTAGAAGAATTATTGCGTTAAAAAAACGTGATACGGCTAAAGGACTTATTATGGTTGATTGCAAGCGTGATTTTTTAAATCAGCACTTGGATCTAGAGCGCATAAATTCTCAGGATTTGGCTCTTATGGAAGCTAATTGGCCTGGTCCTCATACTTTTGTAGTTCCTGTTAATCAAGAATTTAAGAGCTCAGCCATAAGAGATAATCATACTTTAGCCTTCAGAGTTACGGCATTTGCGCCTTTAGCTAAGCTATGCGAAAAGTTAGGAAAGCCTTTAATTTCTACAAGTGCGAATATTTCAGGGCAGAGCGCAGTAAGTACGCTTGATGATTTGGATCTTAATGTTATTATCGGAGTTGATTTAGTCATTGCGCTTGAATGCGGAGGTCAGCTTTTGCCTTCGTCTATTTATGATACATTAACTCATACTCTTATTCGTCAGGGACCAGGATTTAAGGAAGAAATATGACCTATCGTTATGTGGTTATGGGTAATCCTATTGCGCATTCTCTATCTCCGGAAATTCATAATTATTTTGCTAAAATATGTAATCAAGATATAAGTTATGAGCGTGTTTTAGTTCAAGACGGTCAGTTTGCATCTTTAGCTTCAAAGCTTTTTGCTTCAGGATTATGTGGATGTAATATTACGGTTCCATGTAAGCTTGATGCTTATAATTTTGCCGATGAACTAACTGATTATGCTAAAGCAGCTGGTGCCGTTAATACGTTAAAACGCTTAGATAACGGTAAGATTTTAGGGGATAATACGGATGGCCGCGGCTTAATGGCTGATTTAGAGCGACTGGGATGTCAAATCAGCGGCAAGCGTGTTTTAATTGTTGGTGCAGGCGGAGCTGCACGCGGAATCTTATTGCCAATTTTAGATAAAAAGCCGGAATTGCTTGCTATCGTTAATCGTAATGAGCTTAAGGCTTTTGAATTAGCTAAGGAGCATCCTGGAGTTAAGGTTGTTCTGTATTCAAGTTTAAAGCCTCAATATGAAGTAATTATCAATGCTACTTCTGCAAGTTTAAAAGGAGATTTGCCTCCAATTGCAGATGAGGTTATTGCAAAGGCTAGCTTTGTTTATGATCTTATGTATAAGCAAGATGGAAATACGGCTTTTGTTGAAAAGGCTCGCAGTTTAGGGGTTAAAGAGAGTCATGACGGTCTGGGAATGCTTTTAGGTCAGGCAGCATTAAGCTTTGAATTATGGACTCAGCAGCGCCCGGATTTGCATCAGACTTATATAGAATTTGCTAAGCGTTGTGGCCGCAATGCTTAAGTTTGATATCCATCCTCAATACCCTTTATATGAAGAGGTTTTAAATTTAAAGAAGCAGTGTAGCGACTTATATAAAGATAAGGATGCTACCTTATATGCTTATGAAACATTAGAGCTGCATTTTGCGGATCCTAAGTTTAAGCCTTTTGTGCTTGATTGGACTTTAGGGGCTTGGCAATGGCGTTTCAAACATTCAGGCAAGCACTCCGAGGCTGTAGCTAAAGCCGTAATCGGTAAATTAAAAGCTCCCTTAGTGGTAGATGCTACGGCGGGGTTAGGCCGAGATTCCTTAGTATTGCAAAATGCTGGCGCTCATGTTTTGATGTTTGAACGTAATCCTTTGGTATGGTTATTTTTATTAGATGCCAGACGCCGAGCGCTTGAGGATAAACAATTTTCAGCCAGCTTTCCTCAGGGATTACCGCAATTGATGCCTTATGGTACCTTCTTAGCTTATATGCAGCAGGCAGCAGATTTTAAATGTGATGTTATTTATTATGATCCTATGTTTCCAAGCCGCACTAAAAAAGCTTTAGTTAAAAAGGAAATGCAGATATTTCATAGTTTTGTCGGAGCAGATAGCGACAGCTTGTCTTATGCAAGAGAATTACTGAAGCTTCCAAAATATAGGACCGTAATTAAGCGGCCAGAAAGTGTTCCGCCGCTAATACCTTGTAATTACAGCATTGATGGCAAGGCATGTCGTTTTGATTGCTATTTAAGTCAGGATTAAAGTTTAGCAAAACCTGAATTTATAAAAATATTTAAAGCTTTTGGATCCTCTGTTAAAAATTTTACTAAAGTCTGGATATCGCGAGGATGTTTGCTCTCGTTTAAAGGTAAAGCATAATAAATTAAATCAGGATAATTGCTGCGCGGTACCTGCCAATAAGAGCCAAAGGTCTTGCCATTTTTTACAATCAGCGGCTTAGTTAAAAAGCCGCATTCAACATTTCCTTCTGCAACCATGGCAAAAACCTGATATTCATGATCAGCGCGATAGATATGTCCCTTAAGGTAAGACGTAGGAAAATTGCTTTGAGAGACAATTTTATGCGTTGCAAATCCTACCGGAGTTAAACGAGGATCAGCTAAGGCGATAGATTTTAAACGTTTTTGACTTACAGCTTGTGCTGTTTTGTCTAAAAGCTTAGGGTTAGCTGACCACAATAATAAAGGAGCCCTGACTAGAGGCTGCTTAAGGTGGCTTTTAGCCTTATTTGAGCGTATAAGTAAAATAGGGAGCTTCTCATCTGATGCGATGACAAGATCACATTGACCGCTTTGATTGGCAATTTTTGCATAAATATCAGAAGCAGTAGCAAAGTTATTTTTAAATTCAATGGGAGCTATTTTAGCAATAGCCTCTAAAGCTCCATAAGTTTGCGGTACAGCGCATACTTGCAAAGCTTGTGCCTGTAAAAGAGAAGGAATAAATAAAGATAAACAAATAATTAACTTTTCAATTGTTTTTCGCATTTTAATATTCTATCTGTAATTTCAAGGCTAGACCCTGCTGATCTTAATTTATCAGCAAAGCCAGGAATATTTAAAATTATTGAAAGCTGCCCTAATAAATTTAAATGAGATACATGATCGTCAGGGCTAGCCAGCATAAAAATGAGATCACATTTTTTACCATCTGGAGCACCGAAATCAAGAGGTTTTTCTAAAGTTGCAATAGCTATGGCCATACGCTTGATTCCATCACCTCTTACATGTGGAATAGCTATGCCGTCAGCAATGCCGGCTGGAGTTTCTGCCATTTTCTCCTTGATTCTTTTTAAATATTCACTTTTTGAACTTATAGCAGAAATCTTGTATAAGCGCGAAGCCATTAAAGATAAAACTTCGTCTATGGAATCTGCTTTGAGATTACAAATCACTGCCTCGCAGTCTAAAGCATAACGTAAAGGGAAAGTTGAGCTTTTCTTTAAATAATTACTGCTTTGGGTTCTAAAAAGTTCAATTGAATTTAAAATATTCTGGAAAAAATGACCATGTAAGCGATAGGAGCTTAAGTAAATTACGATCATGGCAATACTTAGTAAAAATACGATTACTAAGGTAAATCTTATAGAGAAAATATAAGATTGCTTTTGGAGCTGACTTAATAGAATGCTTTCAATATTAAATGAGAATCCAGAAATAGCAATAGCTACAGCTAGGCTGAACTTGGCAGAGGCAGTCTGAAAAGCAAAAACAATTCCTTCAGTTCTGATATTGTGTTTAAATTCACCATAATCAACACAGTCGGCACTCATTACCGTAGTTGAAGCAATAGACCATGCCATACCAAAGCAGGATAATCCATAGGAGAGGGTAAATAAATTTATAATGTGGTCATTTTGCGGTTCTGAGAAGAACATGACAGTGTAGCCAATAGCCATAAGTACGCATGAACATATAATTACAAAGCGGCGTGAGAAAATATGACAACTAGGCTTGAAGCATATATATGCCAGTAGCTGCGCGATTATGCTTGGCAATATATAATCTGAAAGCAATTCGGTGCCATGAGGCTTTGAAAATAAGAACAAAAAGATAGAACTGTTAACAATGCTTATGATGAGCTGCTGAAAAAATGATAATAGAGCGATAACGATCAGCTGATCGTTGTGGAAAATTATTTCTCCTAGCAGTCTTAAGCTTATTCTTTTATGTTCATAGTTTATAGTACGGTCTTTAATAGAAAAAACAGTAATTATTGTTGATATAAAATAAAATGAAGCTAATAGCCCGGCAAAAATTCCAAAGTAATTGGAATATAAATGAAGATCATTTTTCAAATAATATAAAAAAGGAAGCCCTAATAAAAGCACTGCTTGAGCGCCAATTAGAGCTCCAGAACGGGGAATAATGGTCATGGTTTCGCGAGTTTTGCTGTCAGAACCAAAGGTTGGAATTAACCCCCAAAAAGCAATGTCATGGATTGAGTATGAGATTGTCCATAATATATAAGTAATAATAAAGTAAGCGTAAAGTGAATAGCCCTGCAGAGCAGGCGGATTGAACATCATGATCGTTAATATTGCAGATAAAAATCCGCCAAGCAATAAGGCCGGTTTAAACTTTCCATAACGGCTATGAAATCTGTCAAAAAAGTAGCCGATGAAGATGTCACTGCAGGCATCAAAGATTCTTATACTGAAGAAAGCAACAGTAATAAAGGTTAAGGATAATTTAAGTTCTTGATAAAGATAAAGTAAGTAAAATGCTGAAATTAGCATATAAACTGTATCTTTACCTATGGCCCCTAAAAGGTAGCCTATTTTTTCGGTCCAAGAAGGTCTATTGAAGATAAGCATAGTTAGTGCCTAAAAGTGGCTCAATTATTATTTTTATCAGCATTAGCTTAAAGAAGAAACAGGGCTTTTTTAAATTCTTGAAATAAACTTTTAATACAATTTATCTGTAAATATGAATGCTTTTGAAAATTTCTTTTATAGACATCTAAAAAGCTCTTATTTTTTACTAGTTAATATTGATGATTATAAATAATAAATAGAAGTGCGAACGAATATTAAAAATTTTAAATTGTTGATGAATTCTTAATTTAAAAATAATTTTTATATGGCATAAAATGCTATTAAGAAAAACTGCAACTTATCTAACAGCAATAATAGAAGCTATGGCAAATAACCTATATTAAAAATTGCATGAATTAGAAGCATAGATAAGTATTTAATGTCCAGAGACAAACAGCTTTTTATATTCGCGGTTAAGAAGTTTCGCTGTCTATAAAAATAAATTATCAAAGAACAGGTCCATCGACAAGATGGACCTATTTACTAATAGGAGTTTATCCTTTTATTAAAAGTCATTATTAATGAAAATAACTAAAAGCTCTTTTCCTTAAGGTAATGAGCGCATATTTTTTAGAAAATTTATAATGTTAGTTAATGATCCACTATCTTAAAACACAAACTATGCAAATTTTACTCAACCGTCACTGATTTTGCTAAATTGCGAGGTTGATCAACATCTGTACCATTTATAACCGCGCAATGATAAGCTAAAAGCTGTAATGGAATAGTAAAAAGTATTGGCTGTAAAATTTCAGGACAGTCACAAAAAGCGATGACTTTTGTTTTGCCATCAGATTTCAGAGAGTTTTCTTCTGAGTTGAAAATGTATAGTTTCCCTCCGCGAGCTTTTACTTCTTCAATATTAGATACTAATTTACTCATGAGGGCATTATCAGGAGCAACTACCACTACAGGCATATTGCGGTCTATAAGCGCAATTGGCCCATGTTTTAATTCTCCTGCGGCATAGCCTTCAGCATGAATGTAGCTAATTTCTTTTAGTTTTAAAGCTCCTTCTAAAGCAATTGGATACATAACGCCGCGGCCAAGGAAGAGACAGTGATGTTTATCAGCAAATTCAGAGGCTAAGGCTAAGATTTCTTGATCCTTTGATAAGAATTTAGAACACAAAGAAGGTAATTGCCTTAAAGATGAAATAATCTCCGCTCTTTTTTGAGCATCTAAGCTATTCTTTTGTTTTGCAATAATTAGCGCCAGCATCAATAAGCTTAATAATTGGGTAGTAAAGGCTTTTGTAGAGGCTACGCCGATTTCGGCTCCAGCACGGGTGAGCAGAGTAAAATCAGATTCTCTGACTAAAGAAGCTCCGTTTACATTGCAAATACATAATGAATATTTATAGCCTTGTTTTTTGGCTAGGCGTAAAGAGGCTAAAGTGTCAGCAGTCTCTCCAGATTGAGAGATGGTTATAAATAGAGAGTTCTCACGTACGACAGCATGACGATAGCGATATTCTGAGGCAATATCTATATTGCAGGGTATGTCTGTAAGCTCCTCAAACCAATATTTTCCAACTAATCCTGCATGAAAAGAGGTTCCACAGGCTACTATCTGAATATTGTTTAAATCTTTGAAACTATCTTCCTTAAGGCCTATTACAGTTTCAATTTTTACGGCATCTTTATCTAAGCGCTCTAGCATAGTATTGCGCAAAGCATCCGGCTGCTCAAAAATCTCTTTTTGCATATAGTGATCAAAAGTGCCTTTAGAGATACTTTCTGCGTCAATTTCTGTTTCTTGAGCTTTTTTTATGTGTACGGAACCATCTAGGCCCAAAACTTCTACTTTATCGGTAGTAATTGTGGCGATTTCTTTCTCATCGAGGTAAATGAAGCTTCGAGTTACCGGTAATAGAGCCAAAATATCAGAGGCAACAAAGTTCTCTCCTATACCAAGTCCTATAACTAAAGGAGAGCCGCAGCGAGCTGCATATAAAACGCCATCTTCGTTTTTATCTATAAGAGCAATAGCATATGAGCCGCTTACTTCATTTAAAGCTTTTAATAAAGCCTCTTTAAGATTATTACTATTTTTTTGATAGTAATGAATTAAGCAAAGTAAAACCTCAGTATCTGTTTCAGATTTGAAGCTATAGCCAAGATTTAAGAGTCTGGCTTTTATCTCTTTAAAATTTTCAATAATGCCATTATGAACTAAGGCTAGATTATCGCAAATATGAGGATGGGCATTTTGCACAGAAGGTATGCCATGGGTTGCCCAGCGGGTATGAGCTATGCCTAAGTGTCCTTTGGCGCCATGTTCCTTTACTTCTAAGGTTAAAGCCGCTACTTTAGAAGTAGTTTTTAAGCAATTGAAATTATTTTGTGAAAGTGTACAAATGCCTGCGCTATCGTAGCCGCGATATTCAAGTCTAGATAGTCCAGTAAGCAGGATAGGGGCAACTTCTCTTTGCGCAGTAGCTCCAACAATTCCGCACATAATTATTTCTCCGCTTTGATTTTATGAGGACGCTGATAGTTTGCTTTAACCACAGTATTTGCTCGGGTTAGGACTAAGCAGCTTGTAGACAAATCTGATCTTTTAGTAACAGTAGTTCCTGCAGCAATCGTAACTCCATTAGGAATTTTTACTGGAGCTACTAATTGCGAGTCTGAACCGACAAATACATCGTCGCCTATAACGGTTTTAAATTTATTAGCACCATCATAGTTGCAGGTAATTGTTCCTGCGCCAATATTTACATCATTGCCAATATCAGCATCGCCTAAGTAGCTTAGGTGTCCGGCTTTTGTGCCGATTCCTAAATGCGCTTTCTTGAGCTCAACGAAATTGCCTACATGAGCTTGATGTTCAAGCTTTACGCCTGGACGCAGACGGCTGAAAGGTCCGACTGTTGTCTGTGTGCCTAAGTGCGATTGTTCCATTACAGTATATGGAGAGATTACCGCGCCGTCTTCAATAGTACAGTCAGAAATTACGCATCCTGAACCTATATATACATTATTGCCAATAGAAACTTTGCCTTTGATGATGACATTGATATCAATGAAATCATCACGGCCATGTTCTAAAGAGCCTCTTAGGTCAAAGCGCCGCGGATCAGCAAATGATACGCCTTCGTCCATAAGCCTTAAAGCCTGACGATATTGATAAAGCCGTTCTACTTCTGCCAGCTGTTTTTTGCTGTTAACTCCAGACAATAATTCAAAATCTTGAGCAATTTCTACTCCAACATTTTGATTATCCGCAACTAACAGTGCAGCTAAATCAGTAAGATAGTATTCTCCTTGAGCATTGTTATTTTGGATCTTAGGGATGTATTCACATAAGATCTGTCCCTTAGATATGATAATTCCGGTATTTATCTCATTAATTTTTTGGGTTTGCTCATCTGCATCTTTTTGCTCAACAATTTTTAGGAGATTGTGCTGAGCATTGCGGACAATTCTTCCGTAACCAAAAGGATTAGGTGCAATGGCACTTAATACTATTAAAGCTCGATCTTTAAGTTTTAGGTATAGATCTTCTAATGCTGTTTTAGGGGTAAGAGGGGTGTCTCCATATAGGACTAATACATCATTAGCAGGATTTATTTTAGGTAAAGCCATAGAAACTGCATGGGCGGTACCTAATTGCTCTTCCTGCATGACAATATCTAAATTATCAAGATTCAGAGTATTTAAATATTTTTCTACTAATTCGCAGCCATGGCCTATAACTACGTGAATGGCATAAGCTTTAAGTTCACAAGCGGTTTTGATTACATGTCCAAGCATGGGCATACCCGCTACTTCGTGTAAGACTTTAGGTATGTCAGAATGCATGCGGCTACCTTTACCGGCTGCCAAAATAACAATTTCTAATGCCATTCTTAGTGCTCCTTTTTCAGGCGATGTAAATAGGCGTAGAGGATAACTGCAATTCCTACTAATATAAAAGGAATGCTTAGATATTGTCCTACAGTAAAGATCGTACCAGTGCTGTAGTCTGCTTGTTCAACTTTAAATGGTTCTATTAGAATTCTGCTGCCAAAAATCAAGATAAATAGTAGGCCAAAGATTAAACCTTGGGGCCTGTTTTTAAATTTAAAATAGACCAGGCTTAACACTATGAAAGTAATGAAATAAGATGCAGCTTCATATAATTGTGCTGGATGTCTAGGGAAAGTCTCTCCTAACCTAGCAAATATAACTCCATAATCTCCATTAGTGGGTATGCCTAAAATTTCCGAATTAGTAAAGTTTCCTAGTCTTATGAGAGTTGAGACTAAGGCAACAGGAATGGACAGCATGTCTAAAAGCTCTAAAAGCTGATAGCGATAATGTCGGCAGAAAATATATACGGTTAATAAGACTCCTACGGTTCCTCCGTGGCTTGCTAAGCCTCCATGCCAGATTTTTAAAATTTCTAGAGGATGACTTAGATAAAAGTCTGGTTCATAAAATATGCAATGGCCTAAACGAGCTCCTATAACCGTTCCTATAAATATAAAGACTAAGAGCTTATCTAGGTCTTCTGTTTTATATTGGAGTTTGCGAAACATATATTGCATGAGAATATAGCCAATTATGAATCCTAAGGAGAATAAAAGGCCATACCATCTTATACTTAGAGGTCCAATGCTGAATACAATCGGATCTATATTTGAAACAAATAACATTTGTTGATCCTAAAATCTGTTAAAATCTAATATCATTTTATTTTAGCACAAGAAATTTAATGCCTACTTTAACTTTACAAGCTTGCGAATCTTTTTGCAGCAGTTGCGGCGTGTCCTTATTTTTACTTGGATTTATAGCCATTTTTATCCCACGTCATTTTAAATTGGGAATAATTGCTATGTGCCTTGCAAATATCTTTTTTGTCATGGCCATAGTCTATCCTAAAAAGATAAGTCTTTTTTGCGAAAATTTAGGGATTTCTCCTCAAATCTTAAGCTCAGATGCAACTTTTATAGGCATAGGCGCTGGACTGCTTATTGCTTTTTTACTATATATAAGTTTTAGACGGCTGCTTAAAAAAAATAAAGATAATAATTCTAAAAAAAGTGCAGCTAAGCCTAAAGAATCATGATTATTGTCTTTTCTGATCAAGAATGCCTTAAGCAGGACTTTGCAAGTTTGCCCGAAGATATTTTGCTGCGCGGGAAAAATTATGCCTTAAAAAGACAGAGGTCTTTTTATTCAGGAAGGATGCTTTTACAAAAAAGTCTGCATTATTTTTTTAAATTTGATTCTTTGCCCCAAATTATTCTGCAGGAGCATAATCGGCCGGTCTTTGCAGACAGCGCCATGCCTTTATTTAGCTTAAGTCATACAGGCAATAAGGTGGCTGTAGCTTTAAGCTATGGAGCTTTAGGTTTAGACATAGAGCTTATAAAAGATCATTCCTTAGCTTTATGGAAGCGCATTCTGTCAGATCAAGAATTAGAATGCGTTAAGAATTCAATAGATCCGCAAGTTTTATTCACGCTTTTATGGACTGTACGGGAGTCTTTATTAAAATCAGATGGTTTGGGATTGATTGCTTTAAATAAAATAAAGTGCGATTTGAAAAATTTAAAAGTTTATTATCCAAGTGCTCAGGGAGGAAAAGTTCTATCATATATTTTGCCTAATAATTTATGCATGAGCATTTATAAATCCATTGTCGATCCAAAACTTGCCATGTATAGCTATGCCAATGGCAATTTTAGTCCTATCGTCTTGCATCCTGAGTATCATTTTGAGGTCTATAACTAATTTTTACACAAGCATTGCCAAAATTATCTCTAAGACTGTCAACTAAATCATCTGAAGCTAAATAGCGATATATATCTGAACGAATTTTCAGTAACTTATTATCTATAATAAGTTTTAAAGAACAGCCTGATGGAATTGAACTGGGATCTTCAGCAAATTGCTGCTGATGCTGTATATCTTTTACGCTTATACGATTACGCATTAAAACTTGATCAATAAAATCAATATTTTCAATAAGAATATCTTTTTTAAAGCTTAATGTAATCTCTGTAGCTTTATGCTGCCTTAGGCGATCTAGACTTGAGAGCTTGAGGACTCGCATTCTCGTCATCCCTTCATCGGTTAAGGATAGCAAGCCATCTACAATTAAAATTAAAGGTGAAGGCAGAGCTTCATCGCCTCCATTATGTCCTTTTTGCTGGCTTAACTTGCGTTCCCGCTCAGAAATAATATTTTCAAAAGTAACAGCATTTGCTCCAAAAGCTAGAAAATCAAAGGTAGTTGTACCATCATCAAGGGTAATTATATAAAACTTTGAACCGTCCCCTTTTGAAGACATACGGCTGTAGCTATCGATAACTACGCCAGCGATGCTTACCCGGTTAGGGTTATCTGGGGTTCCGGGCATCATATTTTTTAAAGTTGTAGTGCCGCAAAAGCGATAGAGCTCTGAACGATAAGAATCAATTGGATGACCTGACAGATATAAGCCTAAAAGACTTTTTTCATGGTGTAGCTTGACCTTATCAGACCACATCCTTACAGGAATTAAGCTAGGACGAGCGCGAGAATCGTCTAGCGATGCAAAAAGATCCATTTGTCCTGTAGAGCTGTCAGCATTAGATTGCTGAGCATACTTTATAGCTGTGGGTATGCTTGCAAGCAGGCTTGCACGATTTTTATTGATGCTATCTAAAGCTCCGCTTTTGACTAAAGCTTCTAAAGAGCCCTTTGAAAGGTAATCCATGCCGATACGCAGAACAAAATCAAATAAATCTTTATATGGACCATTTGCGTCACGTTCAGCAACCATTTTATCTATTAGGCGGTTTCCAATGCCTTTAATTGCAGAGAAGCCGTAAACGACAGCACCATTATTATCAACTCCAAAGTGGAATTTGCCGATATTAACATCAGGAGGGTTTACCTCAACTCCTAAACGGTGGCATTCGCCAATATAGGCAATAAGTTTTTCTGTTTTTATGCAGTCGGCAGTCATCATGGCTGCTAAAAATTCAGCAGGATAATGTACTTTTAACCAGAGAGTCCACCAAGCAACGAGAGCATAGGCGGCAGAGTGAGATTTATTGAAGCCGTAAGCGGCAAACATTTCAACTTGATCGAAGATCTTCATGCAGACGTCGCCGTCTTTATTTTTCTTTTTACAGCCGTTTAGAAAGACATCTCTTTGAGCAGCCATTTCAGCCGGAATCTTTTTTCCCATAGCGCGCCTTAAAATATCAGCGCCGCCTAAAGAATATCCAGCTAAGACCTGAGCAATCTGCATAACCTGTTCTTGGTAGACAATAACGCCATAGGTTGAGTCTAAAATAGGCTTTAAATCAAGATCCTGAGCTTCAGGAAGAGGATAACTTACAGCTTCGCGTCCGTGCTTACGCTGTACAAAATGATCAACCATGCCGCTTTTTATAGGGCCAGGGCGATATAGAGCTACTAAAGCAATGAGATCATCAAAGCGATCCGGTTTCATTTGGCCAATTAGTTTTCGCATGCCGGTTGATTCTAATTGGAAAACAGCTGTAGTTTCGGTCTGCTGAATCATTTCATAGGAAAGAGGATCTTCATAAGGGATAGCGGCAATATTTAAAGGTTCTTTTCCTTCGCGTTTGCGTTTAACATCGATCATCTCTTTGGCATCATCGATGATAGTTAATGTAGTCAGGCCTAAGAAATCAAATTTAACTAAACCGGCATGCTCTACATCTTTTTTATCAAATTGAGTAATAGGATTGCCGTCAGAATCAAGCATTAGCGGAGCAAATTCAGCAATTCTTGTCGGAGAAATAACAACGCCTGCTGCATGCTTGCCAATACTGCGAATTACACCTTCAAGACGGTGAGAGACATGAATAAGCTCTATGGATTCTTTATCGTCATTAATTTTTGCCTGATTGTAAAAATTCAAAAAATCAGGAGCAACGCTCTCGCAGGGCTTGCCTTTTTTATCGATACCTAAGCAATCATTAAAGCTTATGCCTGGAGTTTCAGGGATTAAATTAGCAATGCGGCGAACTTGACCTAGAGGAACGCCAATAGCGCGGCCTACGCCTTGAATAGCAGCGCGTGGAGCTAAGGTACCGAACGCAGCAATTTGCGATACGGCTTGACGGCCGTAATGGTCAACAACATGCTGTAACGTTAAATAGCGTTTTCTCTGACAAAAATCGATATCAAAGTCAGGCATTGACACACGCTCAGGATTTAAAAATCTTTCAAAGAGCAGGTCAAAGCGTAACGGATCAAAATCTGTAATGGTTAGGGCATATGCTACTAGGGAGCCTCCTCCGGAGCCGCGCCCAGGCCCTACTGGAACACCATGGGCTTTCGACCACTGAATGAATTCCATAACGATGAGAAAGTAGCCAGGGAAGTCCATATTGATGATGACATCAAGCTCGGTTTCTAGTCTTTTTTCATATATAGGACGTTTTGCTTCACGCTCCTGAGGATCTGGAAAGAGAAATTCCAGACGACGTTTTAAGCCTGCACGAGATGCCTGGCGAAGATAATCAGCTGTTGACATCTCTCCTGTATCGTAATGGGGTAAGCGAGGATGATCAAGTTCGATTTCAACATTGCATCGTTCTGCAATTGCGCGAGAGTTAGCTAAAGCTTCAGGCAAATCAGCAAATAGCTCAGCCATTTGTTCTGGGGATCTCAGAAATTGCTCTTCAGAGTAGAGGCGAGCAAGTTCTTGACTGCCTCTTGGTATGGCTTTTTGAATCGAGACGCGAATATCATGCACATAATAGTCACTAAGACCATCCGGAGGCAGATCTTCAGGTCCTGATAAAAAACGAGTATCATTAGTTGCAACAGGGAAGAAGCCATATTTTACGCAAAGATCTAAGGCTTTTTGTTCAAATTCACTTTCTCCATGGCGATGGGTTCTTGTAATTTCAAAACAGAAGCGGCCGTTATAATATTTTTTATAAAAATCTAAGCGATTTTTTAAATTCTTTTCATCTTTAGTATTAAAAAAATAAGCAATATCGCCGCGAAATCCATTAAGAAGAATTAATCCTTCTGAGTATTTAGCCAGATCTTCTAAAGTTGCATAAACTCTATCGATATCTGGGCTTGCAGAATTAACCCAAGCATCAGAAAGAATATCGTATAAGTTTTGCTTGCCTATACGATCCATAGCCAAAAGCGTTACGGTGAAAAAATTTTCTTTTTCTCCTGGTTTAGTTTTTTCTTTAATTTGAAGATCTGCTCCTAATATCGGTTTAATGCCAGCGGCTTTACAGGCTGAATAAAAGCGCACAAAACCTGCAATATTGTTGAAATCCGTTATTGCCAGGGCAGGAATACCAAGTTTTTGGGCATGCTTAACAATCGGGCCTACATTTTGCAGACCATCATTGATGGAATAACAAGAACGTACATGTAATGGAATATAGGCGAGGTTATTATTAGTCATGGCAAATCTCAAATAAAGCAAATTCTTAGTTAAATTATAATATTAGCAAAGAGATTTTTAGATAATAAAAATTTGTGGAGCATAAAAAAATCCCCCAGTTTTTTAGGCTGGGGGATGTTTTTATTCAAAAACTTTTACTTAAGTTTTTTATAAGCATTTATGAGGCCATTAGTGGAACTGTCATGGCTCTTGATTTCTTCTTGATTTTCAAGTTCAGGGATAATCTTTAAGGCTAATTGTTTGCCTAATTCAACACCCCATTGATCAAAGGTGTAGATGTTAAGGATAGATCCTTGAGTAAAGATCTTATGCTCGTACATTGCGACTAACATGCCTAAGGTTCTAGGAGTGATTTCCTTAACTAGGAAGGAGTTAGTAGGACGATTTCCTTCAAATACTTTAAACGGCACTACATCTTTGACCATATCTAAGGTCTTGCCCTTAGCTTCGAACTCTGCAATTACCTGCTCACGGCTCTTACCGAAAGCTAAGGCCTCAGTCTGTGCGAAGAAGTTTGATAAGAGTTTTACGTGGTGATCGCCTATAGGATTGTGAGTTCTTGCTGGAGCAATAAAGTCACAAGGAATAATCTTAGTTCCCTGATGGATTAGCTGATAGAAAGCATGCTGACCGTTAGTGCCTGGCTCGCCCCAGATGATAGGACCGGTTTGATAATCGACAACATTGCCATTACGATCGACATATTTACCATTAGATTCCATATTTCCTTGTTGGAAATAAGCCGGGAAGCGATACATATATTGATCGTAAGGTAAAATAGCTTCAGTTTCAAAACCGTAGAAGTTGTTATACCAAATGCCGATAAGAGCTAATAAAACAGAAAGATTTTTCTCTAACGGGGTCTCTCTGAAGTAGCAGTCATATTCATAGCCGCCTTTCAAGAAAGCTTCAAAATTATCATAACCGCAAGCTAAGGCAATAGATAAGCCGATGGCTGACCAGGAGGAGTAACGGCCGCCGACCCAATCCCAGAATTCAAACATATTGTCAGTATCAATACCGAATTCAGAGACGCCTTTTGCATTAGTAGATAAGGCTACAAAGTGCTTAGCAACATGCTTTACGTCTTTAGCTGTCTTTAAGAACCAGTCACGAGCGGTATGAGCATTGGTCATGGTCTCTAAGGTGGTAAAGGTCTTAGAGGCGATTAAGAATAAAGTTGTTTCAGGATCGAGGTTCTTTAATACCTCGCAGATTTGGGTGCCGTCAATATTAGATACGAAATGAGCGTGAAGATGATTGTGATAAGGAGTTAAGGCTGCAGTAATCATGCAAGGGCCTAAGTCTGAACCGCCGATGCCAATATTAACTACATCTGTAATAGCTTTGCCAGTAAAGCCCTTCCATTCGCCGGAAATTACTCGGTCACAGAATTTTTTCATTTTTTCCTGGACTGCACGTACATCCTGCATGATATCAACACCATCAAGCATGATGCTTCTGCCGGAGAAATCGCGCAAAGCAGTGTGTAAAACAGCACGATCTTCAGTACGGTTGATCTTTTCGGCATTAAACATAGCTTCAATGTTTTCATTGAGCTTGGTTTCTTTAGCTAACTCCAATAATAGCTCTAAGGTAGTCTCATCAATGAGGTTTTTGGAATAATCGGCAATGATATCCCCGTTGGCGATGCTCAAGGAATATTTGTCAAAGCGGTTAGGATCTGCAGCAAATAATTCTTTTAAGGTACGACCAGAAGTCTCTTTAAAATGTTCATTGAGTTTTTGCCAGGCTTTGGTAGTAGTGGGATTGATGTTGTTAAACATGTATAACTCTCCTCAAAGATAAGACCATAAACAGCAAAAGCAGCTGTTAATAATATTAATGATACTCCTTTTACACTTGAGCATAAAACAGCTATTTTTTTTAAGTGTGAATTTAGTAGACAACCAAAGCTCTAAATATTAGAGCTTTGGCTTTTTTAAGCGAGACTTTCGTTGCGACGGCGATTTAAATCAGGAGTAAAGCTTGGCGCAAGGCGGGAAACCAGATTAAAAACTATTTGAATTTTGTTGTCATCGGCTTGTTCTTTTTGACAGCATAAGGCCACTCTAAAGTTTGACCATTGCAGCTCACGCAAAACATTGACGTCGTTTTTGAATGGAGATATTTCATAAACTAAGCGGGGAACAATGGCAAAGCCAAAGCCTAAAGCAACTAGACTAACAATTGCCTCGTGACCTGAAATTTCTGCGTAAATTTCAGGCTTAATATCCATAGCGGCAAACCATTTTTCTACTTCGTAACGAAGCTGTCCTTTTTCAGGAATGATAAATGGCAAATTGTTTAATTCAGATGCAGTAAGATCGTTATTTAAATTGCATTTAAACCGCGGCTTTTTAGGGGCAATTATGATTAAAGGAAGTTTTACTAAATCTATAAAATGAATATTGTTAGGGATTTCTAAAGGCAGTGCACTTATAACTAGATCTATTTGCGGATCTTCAAGCTTATCTAAAGCATCGGCAGGATCTCCGGTTTCAAGCTTTACCTCTAACTGAGGCACAGTCAGGTGCAATTCGTTTAAAATTCTAGGAATAAATAAATAGCTTGCAGTTACAGAGCAATAAATTTTAAGTGTTCCGGAAATTGTTGTGGCTCCTTTATGAAGCTCGCTCTCTAATGAGGCATACTCATTTAAGGTTTTACGTGCAAATTGCTCGAATTTACGTCCAGCTGTGGTAATAAATATGCCTTTTTTATCGCGTATGCATAATTTAGCCTGAAGTTTTTTTTCAAGCTTATTTAAAGTTCGACTTAATGTAGAAGGGCTTACATTACATAGAGTTGCAGTTCTAGTTAGGTTTTCAGTTTCGCAAAGTCTAAGGAAGGTAGCGGCGTCTTTTAAATCAATCACAGCAATGTCCTAAAAATGTGATTTATTGCAAAAATTGCAATATACAATAAATTATATGCCATTTTATAAAATTTCTGCTATTATTAAAAGCATCACATAACAGTTATAAATTTTTGTTAATTTAGGATGAATGCAAAATGGGCATCAATTACTTTAATACTTTAAATTTACGTCAAAAGTTAGCTCAGTTAGGTTGCTGTGAACTTATGGCCCGCAGCGAGTTTGCAGATGGCTGCAATTTCTTAAAGGGTAAGAAAGTAGTTATCGTCGGCTGCGGCGCTCAAGGCTTAAATCAGGGTTTAAATTTACGTGATTCCGGCTTAGATGTTAGCTATGCTTTGCGTGATTCAGCTATCGCAGAGAAGCGTGCTTCTTTTAAGCGTGCTACTGAAAATGGCTTTAAGGTAGGCAATTATGAGCAGTTAATTCCTACTGCAGATTTAGTTATCAACTTAACTCCAGATAAGCAGCATGAAAATGTTATCAATGCTATTCAGCCTTTAATGAAAGCTGGTGCCTGCATTGGTTATTCTCATGGCTTCAATATTGTTGAGTTAGGCATGCAGATCCGTAAGGACTTAACTGTCGTTATGGTTGCTCCGAAGGCCCCTGGTACTGAGGTTCGTGAAGAGTATCGTCGTGGTTTCGGTACACCGACCCTATTAGCCGTTCATCCTGAGAATGATCCTAATGGCGAGGGATGGGCATATGCAAAAGCTTGGGCTGCAGGTTTAGGCGGTGATCGTGCCGGCTGTCTGCGTTCTTCATTCGTAGCTGAGGTTAAGTCCGACCTTATGGGTGAGCAGACCATTCTTTGCGGTGTTTTACAGGCTGCTACCATCTTGTGTTATGACCATGCTGTAGCTTTAGGCTTAGATAAGGCTTACGCTTGCAAGCTCTTGCAATATGGCTGGGAAACTGTTTGCGAGGCATTAAAGCAGGGCGGTATTACCAATATGATGGATCGTCTATCTAATCCTGCTAAGATTAAGGCTTTCTATTTAGCTGAAGAGCTTAAATCCTTAATGAAGGATCTTTACTTAAAGCACATGGATGATATTGAAAGCGGTGAGTTCTCTCGCATTATGATGGAAGACTGGGCTAATGGTGATGTCAAGCTCCATACCTGGCGTGAAAATTTCGCTAAGTGCGCTTTTGAGAATGCTCCTGCTTGCGATTGCAAGATCACTGAGCAAGAGTACTTTGATAAGGGTATTTTAATGATTGCTTTTGCTAAGGCTGGTATCGAGTTAGCTTTTGAGACCATGACTAAGTCTGGCATTTACCCTGAGTCTGCTTACTATGAGTCTTTGCATGAGCTGCCGTTAATTGCCAATACTATTGCTCGTCGTCGTTTATACGAGATGAATGTAGTTATTTCTGATACTGCTGAATATGGTAACTACTTATTTGCTAATGCTGCAATTCCTCTCTTAAAGGACTTTATGGAGAAGACCTCTTTAGATGTCTTTGGTAAGGGCTTAGAGGGCGACAACTGTGTTGATAACGTTGAGCTTATTCGCATCAATGACTGCATCCGCAATCATCCGATCGAGGTTGTAGGCCGCAAGCTTCGTGCTTACATGTCTGACATGAAAGAAATCACTGTAGGCAATAACTAATTCAGTTCTCGGTTTTATCTAATAAATGGCGGTTTATACCGCCATTTTTTTAGGAAAAAGCTTTCAAAAGATCTTCTAAAGCAGTATCTATAGAGCTGAATTTTTGAGCCTCCTGAGATTTACTAGGTAAATTGCTTCTATCCAGAAGTTCCGCTGGAAGCTCTTCTAAAAAGCGGCTGGGGCCCTGATGCTTAATGTCTTCTAAGATGTTTTTATTATGCCGTTTTTTGCAGTAGGTAATAATTAGGTCTTCTCGAGCCCTAGTTAATCCTACATAGGCTAAGCGGCGTTCTTCTTCAATGCCATGAGGTAAATCAATACTTGATTTATGAGGCAGAATTCCTTCTTCCATGCCGACTAAGACAACCATTGAGAACTCCAAACCCTTAGCGGCATGAAGCGTCATAAGCTGAACAGCATCGTTATTTGAGTTATCATCCTGACGGTCAAGCATTTCGCGTAAGCCTAATCTGTCTATAGCTTCGATAAAGGTTAATCCCTTTTCATTGCGTTTGCCGACAATAAGTTTTTGTATCCATGAAAGCAGCTGCTTAACATTTTTTATTTTTGCTTCTATAGCCATGCGGCTTTCGGAATTGCTGCGCAGATATTCTTCATATTTAAGCTCATCTAGAATATGCTCTGTGAGCCATAAACCTTTATCAGTGTTGATTTTAGACTGCAGCCGTATAAATACCCGCATAAAATCTCCAAGGGCTGCTTGCTGCTTGGTGTGGAGATCTTTTGTTACTGCCGGGTTTAAGGCGCTATGAAAAATTGATTTTCCAGTCAGCTTAGCTGCTTTTGTTAGCGTGGCTATAGCAGCTTCGCCTATACCGCGTCTGGGTACATTTATAATCCTAAGTAAAGCCGCATCATCATGAGGATTGCATAAAAGCCTAAACCATGCAAGCAGATCTTTGATTTCGCTTTGTTCAAAAAAGCTTGTACCGCCAGTAATAACGCAAGGGATACGAGATTCATGAAAGGCTTTTTCTAGAGATCTAGATTGAAAATTACTGCGATAAAGTACAGCATAATCAGACCATTTACGCTTTGTTAGATATTGATTGCCCAAGATTTCTGAAGCTACACGTTCGCTTTCGGCGTTTTCGTCTTCAAGAGAAATCACTCTAATTAGGCTTCCTTCGTCAAACTGATGAGAGTATAGATGTTTTGAATAAAGATGGGGGTTATGTGAAATTAAAGCATTAGCACAGTTTAAAATATTTGGAGTAGAGCGATAATTTTCTTGTAGTTTAATTACCTTAAGATTTTTAAAATCAATACTTAAGGTTTTTATATTTTCTGGACGAGCGCCTCTCCAAGAATATATGGATTGATCGTCATCTCCAACTACAGTAAAACGTTTATAAACCTCAGTTAAGATGCATAATAGCTGGTATTGAGTCTCATTTGTATCTTGGTATTCATCAACTAAAACGTATTTAAAATATTTATTCCATCTTTCTCTAGCATCAGCATCGGTCTTTAAAAGCAGTGATGGTAAAAAGATCAGATCTTCAAAATCAACTGCATTGCAGGCCTTAAGATAGGCTTGATAACGTTTATATATTTGAGCATGAGCAGCAGTTTGATTAAGATTTTCTGGAGATAAAAGCTGACCTTTCCACATGGAAATCTTTTCTAGGGCTTCTAGAGCGGCATTTTTTTCGCTGTCATCCACAGTTAAAATAGGATGATGTTCTCTGATGATGTCACGAACGATTTTAAAGGTGTCAAATTGATCAAAAAGAGAAAAATTTGTGCCTAAACCAAAATGTAAATGCTCTTTTTTTAAAATATTTAAGCCTAGGGAATGAAAGGTACAAACGGTCAGCCTTTTTGCCATGTCTGAGCCTATTTCTGCTGTAATACGTTCGCGCATTTCAGCAGCTGCTTTATTTGTAAAGGTTAAAGCGCAGATTGTTTCAGGCAAATAGTTATGATTTTTGATAAGACTTACTATTTTAGTAGTAATAACACGGGTTTTGCCTGAGCCAGCTCCGGCTAAAACTAAGGTAGGGCCGTCAATATAATCAACGGCTTCTTGCTGATTTTGATTAAGTTTCATCAAATTTGGGCGCAAAACACCAATGCTTTTTAGACACAGGCAGAAACACCGCTCTCCTTTTTAAATTTTAAATAGAGCTCATCTGATAATGCTGAAATCAGAGTTAAATAATCTTAATTATTAAAATTTTTAATTGACATACTGTAAGTTAAATTGAATTTTAGCTGAATCTGAATAGTTTTATAAGTAAATATAAAAAGCGAGTGCTATTAAGATTAGGCTAATCAATATTAATTTATTAAATTTAATCAAATTTTTTTATAAAGCTTATAGGAAGTCCTTGAGCATTTATAGAGGTGCATTTGAAATCGCCTTCAGCAGTTAAGCTTATTTCAAGGTTCTGTAAGGATAAAGATTCTACCTTTGAAGAAGCATCGGTATTTCCTAATAATATAATCGGCCGTTTTAATGAGCTTGTGAGCATATTTAAATAACGAGCCAGACGCAGGGTTTCTTTAAGCTCGAAAGTAAGAGCGTCTATTATAATAATATCTGGCAAACAGCCTTTAATTCCGCAGGCATTAAGCTTATCTTTTATTTCATTTAGTATATCTTCGCCGCTTATTTCTAGGAAATAATCTTTATTCTCTTTAAACGGTATATATTTTGTTTCAAGATTTTGGCACTGCCATCTATCAGATAGATAAAGCAGAGAAGAGTGACTCTTATTTAGGATATTAGCAAGCAGTAATCTTAAAGCAATTGGACGTCCGCACCAAGTATAAAGATTGGCGCTAAGCTTAAGAGATAATAGATCTTCAGGCAAATTGATATATAGTGAGTTTTTTTTAGGTGCTAAATCCTCAAGTAAATTTAGATTTAAAAGATGGTCTAAATTGTTAAGACGAATTTCAAAATTTTGAGGATCCTGACATAGAGCCTCGTTAGGATCCTTGTAGGGGAAGGCTAAATTTACTTCTTTGTATGGGATCTGCATTTGATAGAAAGCAGAGGCAAGCATTCTGCTAGCCTCGCCGCCGCTTTTATCATTATCAAGACATATATAAAATATATATTCTCCTTTAATCGTCCTAATTAGGTCAAGGAGCCTTGAAACATTGCCAACTCCGCCTAAAGCGATAGCTCTATAACCTAAGCTTTCGAGACTTAAAGCATCGAATTCACCTTCGGTAATAAAAATTTTACCGCCGATTTCTAGAGCTTGAGCATTAAATATTTCACATAAACCTTTTGCACGAAAGCGTTCTTTACCATAGGGATCTGTATTGCGGATTCTGTATCCTTTAGTTCCGTAAGGCAAAATAGCTGCTTTCCAGTAAATTTTGTTATTAAGCTTATCGATACCTACTAGGCACTGTTCATCAAAGCCAAGCTTAAAGCGCTTTATAACTTCGTCGGATATTCCTCTTTGTCTGAAATAATCAGTATTAGAGCTATTCATTGCGCATTGATTGATATATTCAGAAAAATCCGGACGAAAATCGTCCTTATTTAAGTTATTGAATAAGCTTGAATGATTATTAAAGCTATTTATCCTTTGTACGGGGGGTGAGCTGAAGCGATCTCTATTGAATATCATATTTTGTTCAGAGGCAGTCCCGTTAAATGAGATATCTCTAGGAGAAGGAATCTTTCCGTGCTTTTGTAATTTAGTAAACAAAGGATTTTTAAATGGTGCGGAATGATCTGTTTCTTCATATGAACGATCATTTTGTACTTCAAATTCATCTGCAAATTCAAATTGCGGCTTTTGCAGATAATTATTTAAAGCTATGAGTACGGATTCATTGACTGGACCTAAAAAAAGCTCATGGGCTTTGATGAATTGTTCTTTGAAGCTGCTTAAATTATATTGAAAGCCTATGAGGTCAAAAATATTGTAGGATGCTTTACAGTTAAAGCATCTTACGGTTTGGGTATTAGGGTCATAGCTCATGGAAGGAAGCTTGCTGTGGTCCTGGGGATTGATGCAATAAAACTTAGAGGCAGGATTAAGTCCTTTTGCGCGCAAATAATCTGGAAGCTTGCCTTTTAAAAAATTAATTTTTTGTTCTAAGTTATTATCAAACATGTAATGTCCTTAACAGGAAACGATTTTCTTTATAATCCAAGCCGCTAAATTAAGCCCCGCACAAGCTGTTACGGCCATTGAAGCTCCAAATGCAGGCAGATCACCATTTATGTATTCTTGTTTAGGAGCATAAATAGGTGTTTCTGTAGAGTAGGTACAGGTTATATGCATTTTTGCTCCGCCTTTGGGATAAGCGTAATTGCGGCGCAGTTCTTGACGAAGCTTAGAAATAAGAGCGTCGCCATTGGCCTCAGCTAAATCTCCTATCTTTAAAGCTTGCGGATTAATTCTGCCTCCAGCTCCCCCAGATACAATAAATGTTTTCTTATGCTTATAAAGATAATCTACAACAGCAGCTTTTGCTTTTAAATCATCTATACATTCGCAAATATAATTAGGACAATTTTCTAATTTTAAATCTATATTGTCTACAGTTAGCAGGCTAGTATCTATATTTAGATTTAAGTTTGGATTTATTTGCTTTAGACGCTCGCCCAATACCTCAGCTTTATATTTTCCACAGGTAGTAGATAGAGTATGGAGCTGACGATTTAAATTAGTAATTTCAATTATATCCGGATCAATTAAACTTAGTGAGCCAACACCGCTTCTGCACAGTGTTTCGGCACACCAGGAACCTATGCCGCCAACTCCAATAACTAGTACAGAAGCCTTTTGAAGACGCTCAAAGCCATTATTTCCATAAAGAGCTCTAATTCCGCGGAAAGCATCTTTTTCTTGAAATTGCATAATTAACCTTATTGAGTATGGAGTTTAAAATTATTATTTATGTAATATAAATATCTAATAATATTGTATCTCTTAGATATTCTACAAATTTTTAGTTGCGGATAAAATTTTTCTTGATATAATATGCGTCACAGGTTCTGTTTAGAGATTGTTGTTAATTATGATCCCGTAGCTCAGCTGGATAGAGTATCGGTTTCCGAAGCCGGTGGTCATGAGTTCGAATCTCATCGGGATCACCAATGCGAAAGTGGCGAAATTGGTAGACGCGCTAGCTTCAGGTGCTAGTACCGCAAGGCGTGAGGGTTCGAGTCCCTCCTTTCGCACCATCCTCCTATAAAATAAAGCTTTTTGGATTCTCAAAAAATACTTAAATCCTCATCTCATTAGTTATTCTTTGCATTTCAATGAGTTAATATTAATTTTTACTTATTATTATGATTTTGGATCTTGCTCCTAGCAACTTGTTTTGTTCATGTAAAACCGGCACAAGATTATGTGTATAAAATTTACAGAAAAGTGTTTTTGTTTAATATAAAATTTTTATAGGGAATTTAAAAAAATTTTGACAGACATATTTATTATAAAGGTTACAATTTTGTTTAAAAATTAAGTCATAGCTTAATTCAGGTTATAACAAAATGCACTTTAATAGTTTTGTACATTAACTATTTTGTTTGTGTTTCATTTTATTTATTAAGCGTCAAAAATCGTAAATTTTGGAGCTGAATAAAAAAATTCTTCGATAAAATATTTATAATTTTTATGTTTTTGGAATTTATAGGTTGATATTCAATCATTGAAAAAAGTTCTTTTAACACCTATAATGCAGATCAGTAGAGCCCTTCTGCGCTTCTTGCTCGTAAGAGTATAGCGGACCAGTGAAGGGCCTTTTTTTTTGATTAAAAAAATGGTTTCAGTGAAGCGTCCTTTATCATATTCAGAACAGATAGAAAGATTAAAAAATTTCCATAAGATACAGATTGAAGATGATAATCAAGCAAAAGAAATATTGCATAAGATCAACTACTATAGATTAAGTGGTTATGGTATTGGTTTAACATTTTCATCGAATAAAGATGAGTATATAGAGGGTATTTCTTTACAACATCTCTTTAGACTATATAAGTTTGATAGTGTATTAAAAAACTCCTTAATGCATATTATTGAACAAATAGAAATTCAATTAAGAACACAGATCGCATATGCTTTAGCAATGAAGTATGGAGCTTTAGGCTATTTGAATGTAACTAATTTTAAAGATAATGTGTCTAAAGACCATTCAAAGCTGATTAATACCTTTTACGGTGAAGTAAGCAGAAACAAATCAAAACCTTTTGTTAAACATCATATTGAGAAGTATGATGAACAATTTCCTATATGGGTAGCAGTTGAGCTTTTTACATTTGGAAATGTTAGCATACTGTATTCGATAATGAAGGATGAGGATCAAAAAGAAGTATCTAAATTTTTTGAATGTAATCCTAAATACTTATCAAATTGGATAAAAGTATTAGTTGAAATAAGAAATATTTGTGCACATTATAGCCGATTATATAATTTACCTTTAAAACATGCTCCTTTGTTATATAAAGAAAACAATCAATATATTTCTAAAAATGGCCAGCAAAATAAATTATTTCCTGTATTTTTAGTAATCAAAAGAATTTTGAATGCTAATGCAGATTGGAAATTATTCTATTCATTTTTTAAGCATGTTATGAATGAATACAAGGATGTTGTAAATTTATCTTTTAATGGATTTCCTAGCAATTGGGAGCAGGTTTTAGATAAAGAACTTAATACCTTTGTAGAGAAAAAGTATAAATGAAATTTTGTAATAAAATTTATATAACGGATAAAACTAAACAGTTGTAAAGTTGTCTAAATTTAAAACAATTTCATCTTTTCCAAAAAAGGAATACCAGCATTAGCTAAATAATAAAAAATTCATAAAATAATG